>CAYGVJ010000001.1:0-98349 GCA_964353255.1 uncultured Solibacteraceae bacterium
CCTCGACCATCTTGAGGCCCTCTTCGATGTAAGTGCACAGGGGCTTCTCGACGTAGACGTCCTTGCCGGCCTTGCACGCCTCGACCGTCATGTAGGCGTGCCAGTGGTCGGGAGTCGAGATGCAAACCACGTCGATGCTCTTGTCCGCGAGGATCTCGCGAAAGTCCTTCACCGCTTTGGCCTTCTGCCCGCGCTTGGCGGCCAGGGCCACGGCCTCATCCAGATGCGGCTGGTAGCAGTCGCAGACCGCTACTACTTGGAGGTTGGGCTGCTTCATGGCGATGCCCAGGTTGTCCATCCCCATGCGGCCCATGCCGATGAAGGCGGCGGCCACGCGGTCATTAGCGCCTTTGGCTCTGGCGGTGAGGAGCGTGAATGCGGCTCCGGCGGCGTGCAGGAATTCCCTGCGCGCGGGTTGTTCGGTAGGCATGAGCTATCCTTTCACGACAATGCTGACCAGCTTGTCCGGCACCACGATAATCCTGGCAACCTGCTTGCCGGCCAGGAAGGACTGCACCTTGGGTTCCTCGAGCGCCTGACGCTCGACCTGCTCGCGCGGGGCGCCGAAGGGAGCGTGGATGCGCCCACGCACCCGGCCGTTGATTTGGACGACGATCTCGGCCTCTTCCTCTCGGGCCAGCTCCGGATCGTAGCCCGGCCAGGCCTGGCGAAACACTTCGCCGCCGCGGCCCAGCTCTTCCCACAGTTCCTGCGCCAGGAAGGGGGTGAAAGGCCCCAGCAGCAGCGCCAGCTTCTCGAGGATCTCCCCGAGCGCCGCGCTGGAGAGCTCCCCTTCCAGGGCCTGCAACTCGTTGAGCAGCTCCATCAGGGCGGCGATCGAGGTATTAAAGTGCCAGCGAGTCTCGAAATCTTCGGTGATCTTCCGGACGGTCTGGTGGAGTTTGCGGAGGGCCTTGCTGTCTGAAGGACCTGACAGGCCCGCCCCGGGGGCACCCGCCTGTCCCACTCGGTCCAGGTTGCGCGTCACGAAGCGGTAGACGCGGCCCAGGAAGCGGTAGACGCCCTCGACGCCGGCATCCTGCCACTCCATGTCGCGCTCCGGCGGGGCGGCGAAAAGCGTGAACAGGCGGCAGGTGTCCGCCCCGAACTTCTCGACCATCTCCTCAGGATCCACGACATTGCCTTTGGACTTGGACATCGCCGTGCCGCCCTTGAGCACCATGCCCTGGGTAAACAGCCGGGCGGCCGGCTCGTCGTTGGCGATCAGCCCCAGGTCGCGCATGACCTTGGTGAAGAAGCGCGAGTAAATCAGGTGCAGAATGGCGTGGGTGACGCCCCCGATGTACTGGTCGATGGGAAACCAGTAGGCCACTTTGGCGGAGTCAAAGGGCGCCGCGGCGTTCCCGGGGTCGCAGTAGCGGTAGAAATACCAGGACGAATCGACGAAGGTGTCCATGGTGTCGGTCTCGCGGCGCGCCGGCGTGCCGCACCGCGGGCAGTCCACGTTGAGGAACTCGGGAAAGTTCTCCAGCGGCGAGCGGCCCTTTCCCGTGGGGGTCACGTCCAGGGGGAGCAGGACCGGCAGGTCTTTCTCCGGCACTGGCGTCAGGCCGCAGGCCGGGCAGTAGATCATCGGGATCGGCGTGCCCCAGTAGCGCTGGCGTGAGATGCCCCAGTCCCACAGGCTGTAGGTGACCGCGCCCCGGCCGAACCCCTCGGCCTCCGCCTTGGCGGTCATCCTCCGGCGGGCTTCGGCGCTCTCGAGGCCCGAGAACTCGCCGGAGTTCTCCACGACGCCGTCGTCGATGAAGGCCTCCCGCATCGTGCTCTCGTCGGCCAGCTCGCCCTCCACCGGCCGGATCACCGGCCGCACGGGAATCCCGTAGCGGGTGCAGAATTCGAAGTCCCTCTCATCGTGCGCGGGCACGGCCATGATGGCGCCCGTCCCGTAGGCCGCCAGCACGAAGTTGGCCACCCAGACCGGGATGCGCTCGCCGTTGTACGGGTTGATGGCGTAGTGCCCGGTGAAGAGGCCCTCCTTGAGCAGGTCGCCCGGGGCGCGGCGCGCGCGCTCGTCGATCATCTCCTTGACCCGCGCGCGGGTCTGGTCGTCGGAGAGTTCCTCGACCAGCGCGTGCTCGGGCGCCAGGATCACGCAGGTGGCCCCGAAGATGGTGTCCACGCGGGTGGTGAAGACAGGAATCGGTTTGCCGGATTCCTCCAGGCGGAAATCCACCTCGGCGCCTTCGGAGCGCCCGATCCAGTGCCGCTGCATGGTGAGCACGCGCTCGGGCCAGCCGGCCTCGATCTGCGCCATGTCCTGGAGCAACTGGTCGGCGTAGGCGGTGATCTTCAGGAACCACTGCTCCAGGTTCCGCTGCTCGACGGGCGTGGTCTCGTGGCGCCAGCAACAACCGTTTACCACCTGCTCGTTGGCCAGCACGGTGGCGCACTCCGGGCACCAGTTGACCAGCGCCCGGCCGCGGTAGGCCAGCCCGCGCTCGTACATCTTCAGAAAGAACCACTGATTCCAGCGGTAGTACTCCGGCTCGCAGGTGGAAAGCTCGCAGTCCCAGTCATAGGCGAAGCCGAAACGCCGGAGTTGCCGCTTCATGTGCGCGATGTTGGTCAGCGTCCACTCCCGCGGGTGCCGCCCGCGCGAGATGGCGGCGTTTTCCGCCGGCAGGCCGAAGGCGTCCCAGCCCATGGGATGGAGCACGTTGTAGCCGCGCATCCACTGGTAGCGGGCCAGGGCGTCGCCGATCGAGTAGTTGCGGACGTGGCCCATGTGGAGCGTGCCGCTGGGGTAAGGGAACATCTCCAGCACGTAATACTTGGGTCGCGAAGAGCGCTCTTCAGGCTGGTACAGCGCGGCGTCCTGCCAGCGCTCCAGCCACTTCAGTTCGATGCGCTTGTGATCGTAGCTCTTCTCCGGCATGGGTCTTCGCGGCAGGTGCGCGCCGAAGCGCGCTGAGTTACATCGTAGCAAAAAACCAGCCGCGCGCCTGGGCTCTCCGTAATCCGTACGTAGCGAGCGATTGCCTCGGCGAGACCAACAGTGGCGCGGCGCGCCAGCCGGGGGGCTGGCTCGCGGCTCAGGGGAGCCGCCCTACGGCGCGCCGTTGTAAGGCGGACGCCCCCGTCCGCGTCCGGCCCCCTGGCCGGACCAGCCCTTACGTACGGATTACGGGCTCAAGCACGCCGCAGAAGGCTGCTTGTAGAATCAAATGAATGAAACGCATTGCCACGCGCGCGCTGGAGGCGGTTCTCCGAGACGGCGTCTCCTACGCCGACGTGCGGGTAGTCGAGCGGCGCGAACGCTACGTTTCCACCAAGAACGGCAAGATCGGGCAGCTTTCGAGCGCCGAATCGCTGGGCGCAGGCATCCGCGTCCTGGCGGGCGGCTGCTGGGGGTTCGCCGCCACCGACGATCTGAGCGGTGCGGGCCTCGAGCGCGCTGCCGCCCTGGCCGTCGAGATCGCGCGCTCGAGCGCCGCGGCCAAGAAGACAGACGTCGTGCTGGCGCCCGAGGACGCCTACCAAGCCGTCTGGAACTCGCCCTGTGTGATGGACCCCTTTACGGTTTCCGTTGAAGAGAACCTGAACCTGCTGCTGGCCGTGGATGCGGAACTGCGCCGCAACCCCGGCATCACCCTGGCCGAGACCTCCCTGGTGTTCACCCGCCAGCGCCAGGTCTTCGCCTCCTCCCTGGGCAGCCTGATCCAGCAGACGCGCACCACCAGCGGCGCCGGCTTTGCCGCCTATAGCTTCCGCGACAACGACATCCAGAAACGCTCCTACCCGAATTCCTTCGGCGGCCAGCACCAGCTCAAGGGGTACGAGCTCATCGGCGAGCTGCGGCTGCTGGAGAATGCCCCACGCGTGGCCGAGGAGGCCGTGGCGCTGCATTCCGCAGACCAATGCCCGGAGGGGCGCTTCGACCTGATCCTGGACAGCTCCCAGCTTGCCCTTCAGATCCACGAATCCATCGGCCACCCCATCGAGCTGGACCGCGTCCTGGGCTCGGAGGCCAACTACGCCGGCATGAGTTTCCTGACCCTGGAAAAGCTGAACCGGCTCCAGTACGGCTCCCCGATCGTCAACGTGGTGGCCGACGCCACCCTTGAACACGGGCCCGGCCTGGGCACCTTCGCCTTCGACGACGAGGGCGTGCCGGCGCAGGTCACCGCCATCATCCGCAACGGGCTGTTCGTTGGTTACCTCACCTCGCGGGAAACCGCCACGCAGGCCGGCTTTGCGAGGTCCGGCGGCGCTATGCGGGCCGACGGATGGACGCGCATCCCGCTCGTCCGCATGACCAACGTCAGCCTGCTCGCCGGCGAGCAGACCTTAGAAGAGGTTTTCGCGGGCGCCGACCGCGGCATCTACATGGAGACCAACCGTAGCTGGTCCATCGACGATAAGCGCTACCACTTCCAGTTCGGCTGCGAAGTTGGCTGGGAAATCAGGAACGGGAAGCGGGTGCGCATGTTGAAGAACCCTTCCTACAGCGGCATCACCACGGAGTTCTGGAACTCCTGCGCGGCCATCGCCGGCCGCCAGCACTGGGTGCTGTGGGGCACGCCCAACTGCGGAAAGGGGCAGCCGGAACAGGTCATGGGCACCGGCCACGGCGCCAGCCCGGCCCGCTTCCGCAACGTGAAGATCGGTTCAGCTTACGCGAGGTGAGGACTGTGCCGGAATCCGAACTACTCACGCGTGATGATTGCCGGCGGGTGTTCGAGCTGGCCGTCCAGGCAGCCGGCTCCTTGGGGGCGCCGGACATCGAGGTCAGCCTGAGCGCCGTCGAATCGGCGCTGACGCGCTTCGCCAATAATGCCATCCATCAGAACGTGGCCGAGCGGCGAGGCCAGTTCTCCGTCCGCGCAGTCGCCGGCCAGCGCACCGCGCGCGCGATTACCAACCGCTTCGACGAAGCCGCCATCCGTTCGGTTGTCGAGCAGGCCGTGACTCTGACCCGCGCCCAGGCTCCGGACCCGGAGGTGCTCCCGTTGGCTGAGCCTGCCGGTATCCCCGAAGTTGCCCGGTTCTTTCCCGCAACAGCCCGCAGCTCGCCCGCCGAGCGTGCGGCCGCAGTGGCCGAAGCGATCGCCGTGGCGGAAGCCGCTTCCCAGACCGCCGCCGGCATCTACTCGGCCAGCCAGTCCGCGGAGGCCCTCTTGAACTCGCGCGGCCTGTTCGCCTACTACCGCGAGACCCTGGCCCAGTTCTCCATCACCACCATGGCTGAGGACAGCTCGGGGTGGGCCAAGGCTGGCTCGCCCGACGTCTCTCGGATCTCCCCGCTCGAGCTGGCCAGGCGCGCCTCGCAGAAAGCCGCGCGGGCCGGCAGCCCCCGCGAGCTCCCCTCGGGCCGCTACACGGTGATTCTGGAACCCTCAGCCGTGCAGGACCTGCTGGGCCAATTGTTCTGGGACTTCTCCGCCACGGCGCTCGAGGACCAGCGCAGCTTTCTCAACGGCCGGCTAGGCGAGAAGCTGTTCGGCGCGAACGTCACGATATCCGACGACGTCTGCCACCCGCTCCAGAACGGCCCGCCTTTCGATGGCGAGGGGGCGCCCCGGAAGAAGTTAGCGCTGGTGGAGAACGGGGTGGTGCGCGAGGTGGCCTGCTCGCGGCAGGCGGCGCGGCGCCGGGGCCTCGAGCCCACCGGGCACGGCTTCCCGGTACCCAACGAGTACGGCGAGGCGCCCGTGAACATCGTCATGGAGGGAGGCGCTACAACGCTCGAAGAGATGATCGCATCCACCGAGCGCGGCATCCTGGTCACGCGCCTCTGGTACATCCGCGAGGTAGACCCCTACCAGAAGATCATGACCGGGATGACCCGCGACGGGACTTTCCTGATCGAGGACGGGCGGCTGGCTTGCGGCTTGCGCAACTTCCGGTTTAACCAGAGCCTGATCGAGCTGCTCTCGAACATTGAAGCGCTTTCGCCCGCCCTGCGCGCTTCGGGCGAAGAGTCCTTCGAAATGGTAGTGCCGGCGCTGAAGGTGCGCGACTTCAACTTCACGGAAGTCACTCGCTTCTGAGCCAGTAGCATAAGACTCCTGTCTTGTGGCGCGGGACAAGACGGGAGTCTTATCCTACTCGCTGCTACACTGAGTCTGGGAAGCAAGCTTGCCTCAGCACTCCCACCACGACACCGGCCGCATTCTGAAGTGGTCGCTCGCCGCCACGGTGGCCTTTGTGCTGGTCGAGCTGGCCGCTGGAATCCAGGCCCACAGCCTGGCGCTGCTCTCCGATGCGGGCCACAACTTCACCGACGCCCTGGCCCTGTTGCTGGCTTGGATCGGGGTCTGCTTCGGGCGCAAGCCGCCGGACGAGATCAAGACCTACGGCTACCACCGGGCGGGAGTGCTGGCGGCTTTCGTGAACGCCCTGGCGCTGCTGATCCTGGCCGCCTACATCCTCTGGGAGAGTTACCGGCGCTGGATGGCGCCGCGAGTGGTGGATGAATGGACCATGCTGGCGGTAGCGGCGCTGGGCTTAGCCGTCAACCTGGCGATCATGCGTGGCCTGCGCGGGGAGCGCGCGCACGACATCAACATTCGCAGCGCCTGGGTGCACATGCTGGGGGACGCTTTGGGTTCGGTGGGCATCATCACCGGCGCTCTCCTGATCCGCGGGACCGGCTGGCAGCGAATCGACCCGTTGCTCTCGGCGCTGATCGGCTTGCTGATCGTCTGGACGGCCTGGGACATCGTCAAGGAATCGCTGAACATCCTGCTGGAAGGGCTGCCGCGCGGGCTCGAGCTCGACAGCGTGGTGAGCGCCATGCGCCAGATCGAGGGCGTGCTCGACGTCCACGACCTGCACATCTGGAGCCTGGGCTCCAGCCTGCACGCCTTGAGTTGCCACGTGCGGATCGAGGACCTGCCGCCTTCGGCCAGCGACGCCATCCTGCGCGCCCTCAACCAGATGCTCGCCGAGCGCTTCCGGATCCGCCATACCACGGTCCAGTTCGAGCACGCCAATTGCGACGGCTGTACTTATTCGTAGGGTCGGGGCATGCCCGAGCCCTGCTCACTGCGTCCGGGTGAAGTTGGCGTCCCCGCAAAAGACGTTCTGGGTTCCGAACAGCCAGATGTGCACGTAAATCAAGCCGTAGTCCGGGTTGCCCGGCCGGTGGTTGGCGAGGTTTATTGTGCCCATCCAGGTGCCGTTGCCTTGATCCACCCCCCGATACCAGACGATGTCGTCTTGCCCGTTGATCGCCGACCAGGTCGGGAAGTAGACCGTATTTGCGTTCTGCACTCCGTAGGCGTAGAAGTACAGATAGCCGGAAGTGCCTGTGGTCACCACTCCCTGGGGTCCCCTGCCGGTGCAGGAGGGGGCGCTCGGGAGGATCCTGGTGAAGGTCGTCGCTCCGCAGAAGGTCCACGACGGCGTGGTGGCGTACCAGACATGCACGGCGAAATCGCCGTAGTCCGGGTTGGTGGGCCGGTGTCGGCTCAAGTCGATGGAGGCCTTCCATGTTCCGCCCCCCTGGTCCACCCCCCGATACCAGATGATGTCGTCTTGCCCGTTAATCACCGACCAAGTGGGGAAGTAGACCGCAGATATTGAAGGCACGTTGTATGCGTAATAATCCAGCGTGCCGGAGGTGGCCGTGGTGACTACGCCGGAAGGCCCCACTGAGCAGCCCTGTGGTGGTGGTGGCGGCGGTGGCGGCGGCGGTGGCGGCGGCGGCGCCGAGACCGCCGCCACGAACCCTCCATAGCCGCCTTTGTTCACGGTCTGGATGGCGTCCTGGGTGGGCATGTTGGTGGACAGCGTTTGCCCGGCCACGTGCGTCACGTTGTCCGAGTCCACGGCCACCGCGTTGCCGGCGTCGCTGCCGCCCCCGCCCAGGTAGCTGCTGAATGCCAGTCCCGTTCCCGCGGCGCTGAACTTGGTTACGAAGGCATCGTACAAGCCGGCGTTGCTGCTTTGGATGGCATCGGTGGTGGGGAAATTCCTCGACGAGGTGTGGCCGGTCACGTAAGCGGCCCCGTCGGAGCCGACCGTGATGGCGTTGCCGAAGTCCACTCCGCTGCCCCCGAGGTAGGTGCTGTACACGAGGGTGTTGCCCGTGGCATTCAGCTTCGCCACGAACGCGTCAGTTTGGCTGCCCCGAAAGGAGGACTGGTAGGCGCTGGCCGTCGGAAAATCCGTCGAGCTCGTGGTCCCGGTCACATAGGCCGCACCTGAGGAGTCCACAGCGATGCCCCGGCCCTCCTCCGGCAGGCCCACCTGCCCGCCGCGGCCTCCCAGGTAGGTGCTGTAGACCAGGGCGCTGCCGGCGGAGTTCAGCTTGGCGATGAAGGCGTCCTGCCCTCCGGCGTTGCTCCCGCGCAGGGCGCTGGCGGTCGGGAAATTGCTCGAGGCCGTGCCGCCGGTCACGTAAGCGTTCCCGGCGGTGTCCAGCGCGATGGCGTTGGCGCGGTCCTCGCCGGAGCCGCCCAGATAGGTGCTGTAGACCAGGGCGCTGCCGGCGGCGCCCAGCTTGGCCACGAAAGCGTCCTGACCGCCGCGGTTGGAGGCTTGCAGGGGGTTGTTGGTGGGAAAGTTCGTCGAGAAGGTGTCGCCCGCGACGTAGGCGTTGCCCGCGGCGTCCACCGCGATGCCGTTGCCGCTGTCGGTGCTGGAGCCGCCCAGGTAGGTGCCGTAGACCACCGCGTTGCCGGCAGCGTTCAGTTTCAAAACGAAGGTGTCCTTGCCGCCCGCCAGCGTGCGCTGGAAAGCATTCAGGGTGGGGAAGTTCGTGGAGGTGGTCGTGCCGGTCACGTAGGCGTTTCCGGCCGTGTCCACGGCAATACCCAGGCCGCGATCGTCCCCCGCGCCGCCGATGTAGGTCGAGTAGACCAGGGTTCCCGACTTGCTGAGTTTGGTGACGAAAACATCCACGCCGCCTCCGCTCGCCGGTTGCGCCGGACCGCTGGTAGGGAAGTCCCCGGAGTCAGTCCAGCCGGTGACGTACACCTCGCCGCTGCTGGCGGCAACCATGCTGGTGACCGCGTCGAAGCGGCTGCCGCCCAGCAACGTGCTGTAGGAGAGCACGGGATCGATCACCAGGGGCCGGCTGCGGTCGTACGGGCCGACCTGAAAGCCCACGCTGCCTTCGGCCAGCAGGCGGAATCCCCCTTTCACGGGCACTCGCCTGCCGCCGCTCAGTTGGTAGATTTCCGGGGCTTCCTCGCGAAGTTCGCCGGCGGCGGTCTTCAGCCTCAGCGCTCCGCCCGGTTCCAGGCGCAGGCTCTCGATGCCCGCGTAGACCAGTCGAATCAAGGAGGGGTTGGCGCCCGGCGCCACCACGAATTCCGACTTGAGCCGGCGGCTTTGTCCGCGGTAGATGGCGTCGATGCCCGGATACAGGCCCCGGTAGGCGAGAGCGGCGTACGCCGGCAGGCTGGTTTTCCAAGTCGTGGGCCGATCTCCCAGGAGGTAGCTCACCCTGCCCGGCAGCTCCTCCAGCCCCTCCAGGCGCGGCTCGGCTTGGGCCCCCGCGTAGCGCAGGTCCAGGCTGGCGCTGCGCAGCTTCAAACGAACCCGCGAGGGCTCGAAGGCGGCCTGCATTCCGGTCCCCGCCCCCAGGAACCGCACCGGCGCTGCCGCCTGCCCATGGTTGCCCACGAAGAAGACCTCCAGGCTCGTTCCGCCGGCCCCGCCGCCGGAGGAATGGCACACCGCCGCGAGCGACACCAGGAGTGCGGCTGCAACCGCCGGTGCAAACCGCCTGATGCGGCGCGGGCGCAACGACTCTCGGAGCACACAGAGCATCTGGAGCCTCCCCCCTATAGCTCGGAGGGAGCCGCACCCTGCTTTAGGGGTTGGTTTGGGAAAGAAGCTGGCCTTTGTCGGCGGCCTGCACGCTAGCCCGATAGGCGCCAAGCACTTCGCCGGCCGCTCCTTGTTGCATCACCCGGCCCGCGTCCAGCCACAAGGCTTGGTCGCAGAGCCGCTCCAGCATCCGCAGGTCGTGGGACACGCAAACCAGGGTGGCGCCGGCCCGCTTCACTTCGAAGATCTTCTCGATGCATTTGGTCTGGAAATTCTGGTCGCCGACAGCCAGCACTTCGTCGATTAACAGGATCTCGGGGTCCGCATGGATGGAGGTGGAAAAGGCCAGCCGCATGACCATGCCGGAGGAATAGGTGCGGAGCGGCGCGTCGATGAAATCGCCGATGCCGGAGAATTCCACGATCCGCTCGGACAACTCGCGGGTTCGGCGGCGCGAAAAGCCCAGCAGCGCCGCGGTCAGGCGCAAGTTCTCCGAGCCTGTCAGGTCGGGATGGAAACCGGAGCCGAGCTCCAGCAGCGGCACCACCCGGCCGGCGACCGAGACCTCCCCGGCGTCCGGCCACGAGAGTCCGGCCACCAGGCTGAGCAGCGTGCTCTTGCCGGCGCCGTTGCGGCCTACCACGCCCAGGCCCTCCCCGCGCCCGAGGGCGAAGGACACTTCACGAAGCGCGTAGAACTTTTCGTCGCCGGGGCGCCGGAACCAGTCCGCCAGGAACTGCCGCGCCAGCCGCCGCCCGGCGTGGCGTGTGTATGTCTTCGACACCTGCCTGAACTCGACGCTTGCCATGGCCTTACACGTAGTCGGCAAACCTGCGTTTCAGGCGGCCGAAGATCCAGAAACCGGCCGCCAGGGCTGCCAGCGAAACCAAGGTCAGCTTGCTCATCAAAGATTCGGGAGGCGCCTTAGCTTCCAGCAGCACGTTGCGGCAGGCCAGGGTGACCGCGGCGATCGGGTTGAGTTGGTAGATGGTGTGGTAGGCCGGCGGAATGACCGCGAACGAGTAGAAGATCGGCACCAACCAGAACAGCATCATGTTCAGCGATTCCACCACGTAGCGCATGTCGCGGAAGTAGACATCCAGCGCCGAGGAGGCCAGCGACAACCCGCACACGAAGATCAGTTCGAGGCCGAAGATCAAGGGCAGCCACAGCCAGTAGCCATTCACCCCATAGCCTGCCAGCAACGCCAGCGCCAGCAGCAGCGCTATCTGGATCAGCAGATGCAGCCCGTTGGCCAGCACCGTGGACACCGGGATGATCTCGCGCGGCAGGCAGACCCGCTTGACCAGAGTCGGGTTCTCCAGCACCGACCGCGTCGCGCTGGCCCAGGCCAGGGAGAAGAAGTTATAGGGCACTAGGCCGGCCAGCACGAAGACGTGAAAATTACGGGTTTCCGCGCCAGGGAAGATTCTGGTGAAGATGAAGGTGAGCACCGCCATCATCACCAGCGGATTCAGCAGCGACCAGAACACGCCCAGGGACATGTTCCGGTAGCGGATCTTGAAATCCCGCGCCACCAAGTTGACCAGCAGATAGGAGTAGTCCCAACTCCGCCTGAGCATGGAGAAAGCCCCGCTTCGCGCCTGATCCGGCTAGTCTAACACAGCCGGTGGCACAGACTTTCCAGTCTGTGTCAAAACCCGAAGCTGATGCCCGCCATGGGGGTGAAGTCGTGCAGCCAGCAGTTGATCTTGCTTCCCGGCACGGGAGTGATCACCTGCTTGGGCACGGGCGTCACGTAGTCCCGGAACTCCACGCGCAGGAACACGCGCCGGCCTACTTTGACCTGAATGCCCCCGCCGGCGCTGATCAATCCCTCGACCGCGGAGGTCTTGGTCAGGATGGCAAAGCTGCTCAGCGGCTGGGAGGCGTGCTCCTTGCCGGTGCCGCGGTAGAAGCGGACGCCCCCGCCCACGGCCGCAAAGGGCCGCACCGGCGCCTCCCGGCCTTTGGCAAACACCAGAAGGTCATAGTGCACGGCGTGCGCCAGGCCGTCGAAGGTGTACTCGGTCCCTCCCGAAGACAGCTTCAGATTGCCAAAGCGATAGGTGTAGCGGAGCTCGCCGCTCAGGTGGTTGTAGAGGTCGTGGCCGGCGAAACCGCTCAGGGCGGCTCCAGGTTTGAGCCCGGCCGTAGCGCTGCCCTTGGGGTTGGTAACAGTGAGCCCTTTCGCCACCCCAAAGCCGGCTCCGCCTCCGATGTACCCGCGCTGCGCCAGCGCTGCCGGCAACAGCGCCAGCGTCAACAGATAAGGACCGAGCGATCGCATGCCCGGTCCCCTACTTGACCACCCGCACGCTCAGCGTGGTCGAAGAGCCGGCCTGGGTGATCTTCAACGGCACCTCCCAGCCCAGCGGCACCCAGTAGGGTACGAAGACGTTGATCTGGTAAACGCCCACCTGCCCCGGCACAAGGCCCGCGTAAGCCAGGCTCAGCGGTTCGCCGCCCAGCGCGACCTCGGGCTGAATCAGCGCTTGCGCCAGCGGATCCGATGGCCCGGGATACCCAGCAGCGACTGCCGGCCAGGTGTTGCCCAGGCCGGTGGCGTAAATGACGACCCAGTCCTCCGGATGAATGGGGTTGGACGCCGTCACCAGCTCGCCGTTGACCGCCCGGACCACGGTCGGAATCGCCGCGCCGGTGCGGAACACGCTGGGGGCAGCCGCGCGAACCGGGAAGGTCAGGTTGTTGCTGACCCCGGCGGGCGAGCGCAGCGTCATGGTGGCGTCTCCGGCCAGCAGGAACGGCAACTGCGCATTGATCTGGTTTGGCGAAATCAGCGTCATCGGGATGGGGATGCCGTTCACCGTCAAGCAGCTCTCCCCCAGGATGGTCGGCAACGGGATGCCGCCGGTGGCGTACTGGGCCAGGCTCAGGTTCCGGCCCGAAACGCTCACCAGTCCGCCCGGCGCCACGGCCTCGGAGCCGTCCGCGAAGCTGGTGACCCGCTCCAGGCGCGGCTCGGAGAGCCATGCGTCATAGTTCCATGGCAGCACGGTGTAGCCCGAGGTGGTCAGGGAGATGATCGCCTGGCGGTTGGCCAGCGGCGCCAGCGTGCGCGTGAAAGCCGAGCCAACCGTGCTGGTTATGGTCGTGGCGGGCTTGCACAACGTTTGACCAAACAGGTCGTCGCATGCCCCAGGGACGGTGACGGTCATCGATTGCACCAGCAGCGGAGCCTCGATCATGCGCGTGGGCCGGATCGAGAGGGGCTTGCCCAGCTCGACCTTCTGGATCACGCCGGGGTTCGGGGGCTGGAACACCCCCGGAATGGTGGACGCAGGCGCCGTGGTGCGCACGCCCAACTGGTCGATCATGGCGAACCCGGAGGTCAGCCCGCTGTCAGTCTCGAACCGCTGGATGGGGACCAGCGACGAGTTCAGCAGGTTGTTCTCCACCACGTAGCGGTCATCACTGAGCGCCGCATAGGCGCCTGAAAGCTTGTCGAAGTCCTTGCGCGAGGCGGTGAAGGTGTCGTAAACGGCGTCGTACAGCATGACGTTGCCATCGTTCGCTGCAATGAGGATTCGAAGCCCCGAGGGGCTGGCCGCCAGGATCCCGTCCTCGGTGTTGATCTTGTTCTCGTACAGCCCCAGGGTGGGAAGCATCACTGCCAGTTGCCACTGCACGTCGATCCGGTCTATGGCGCCCTTGATGGCGCCGACCACGCGCGAGAAAGCCAGCGGGGCGCCCGCGGAGGACGCAATGGACCGCGGATAGTGCCCCGCCGGAAAGACGATCATCCCCACCTTCTTCATCAGGTCCAGGTCGTACATGTAGGCCACCTGCGAGTCGTCGTTGCCGATCAGCATGTACTGCCGGTTGTAAGTGATGGCCACCTGGGTGGGCGTGTTGCCCGTGCGGAAGGTGAACACGTGGTTGTAGTTGGCGGCGTCATACACCAGCACTTCGTTGCGGTCCTGGCGCACGATGTAGAAGCGGTTGCGAACGGGGTCGGCCAGCACGTCCACCAGCCTGCCCGGAACATTGACGATGGTGCCTCTCTGGTCGGGCTCCCGGTTGTTGATCAGCACGCGGACGGACGATGGCACATTGACGCCGGCCGACGTGCTGATCGTAACGTAGCCCGCCACGGTCCCCCGGTAGTTCTGGAAGTAGTTCGGATCGACAACCACCTTCACCTTGGCGGGAGTGACACCCGAAGCCGGTGAGACGCCTATCCCCGAACCGATGACGGAGAGGCTGAAATCCGTCTGGCCCCCGCCCGGATCCACGATCTCGATCTCCTGGGTTATCATCTTCCGGTCGCAGAAATTCCCGCGGAAAACCACGTCCTCCTGCTTGGCGGCGACACGCGGGGCCTGCCCCAGCGCGCCCACCGGCAAAACCGTCACCCCGCTGTCGGAAACCGCATAGAGCACCGAGCCGTCCGAGTTGAGCACCGCCTTACCGGCCAACTGCTCCGGCAGGTTCAGGCGCTCGCGGACGGTGAGGTTGTCGGCATCGGTGATCCACAGCACCCGCTTGGAAGCGGAGGTCTCGGTGGTCTCAACCTGGGCGTAGATCGTGCCGTAGGGGCCACGGTTCGAGTCGATGGCCAGGCCGCCGACGTTGAACTTGCCGGTCGCGTCACGGAACTGGGCCAGCAGGATGTCGCCGCGCAGGAAGAGGCCCCAGCCGGTAAGACAAACCGTGCCGTCATAGTTGACGGCCATGGTCCGTGGGCCCAGCGGTGGAGAACTGGTCCACCCCGTCACGTCCACCTTCTTCGCGGCCACGTCGTACAGGAAGATCACTTGCTTGTTCTCGGCGCCCGCCTCGGCCACCCCATAGATGAGCTGCCGGTTGCCCGAGGCCGCCATCGAAGCCCGATGAATCTGCGGCGGGAAGGTGGCCCACGGCACGGGCAGGTACTTGGCCGTCACCCCGGTCACGGTGGCCAGCACCTCCAGGGTTCCGCTGGCCGGATCCAGCAGTTCGAAGTCCTTCATGGTGGCGATGAACGCCTTGCCGTCGCTTCCGAAGGCGACTCCCAGCGGGGTATTGGAGAGGCTTAGGGCGCGAGAGGTGCCCACGTTCAGATCGCGAACGGTGATAACGTTGGACCACGTCGTGGGATCCTCGAAGTTGCGGTAGTGGGTGACCACCAGGTACTGCCCGTCCGGCGACAGCGCCACAGAAGCGGGGTACGGGGAGGCGTTGAACGAACTGTTCCCCAGGACCGTCTTCGTGGCGGTGGAAATGACGTCCACCCGGTTGCCCGTCATGTTGGCGACGTACAACACGCCCCGCCTTTCATCCAACGCCACGTCGGAGGCGTGGCCGCCGATGGGAACCACGGTCCCAAAGGTGCCCGCCAGCGCCGGCCAAGCCAGCAGCCCGGCCGCCAGGGGGCGGCGCAACCACTTGAAAAACGGGCGGATGCTTCTAGTGCCGTAGGACAGACGTACACTCATATTCCTACCCTTATAGCTCCTCATCTGAAGGTGTACCATTCCGCAAGTGCTTGTCAAGACTGAACCTGGGCAATGGCCTGCTGTTTACCAAAGTTAAGTTGCCCCGCCGGCCCTACTGGGGCGGTGGAACCAGGACGGCGGAGAAGTCCTGAAGAAGCTGCTGCTCAGCCAAGGTGAAGCGGCTGCGAGACTCGTCGCTGTCGATTCTGGCTCGGCGGTCGGCCTCGTCCAGCGTCCGCAACCGGCGGAACTCCTCAAGCAGCAGTCGGCGGCGCTCCTGAGGGAGCAGGTTGAAGCGGGCGAACAACCGGCGGGCTGCGGCCTGGCGCTCGGGAGGCAATTGGGCGAATATTTCCAAGCGGTTACGGAGCCTCTCTCGCTCGGCAGGGGGGAGGCTGTCGAACTGGGCGAGGCGCTCTTCGACCCGCTTGCGGCGCTCCAGAGGGAGCTTGCTGAGGGCGCGTTCGCGCTCCTCCGGGCTCATCCGCTCCAGGCGGTCGATTATGGCCAGACCTGGCGGCGGAGGCCGGAAGGGCGGGCGCAGGGGTCGTTGGGCTGGCGGCCTGCCGCGTACCTGGCACTCCCCCGGACCTGCCAGCAACAGGCCCGCCAGGATCCCAGCCGCCGAGATGGACCCGAGAAACCGCATCTGTCCTACCTGTCCCTCACATGGCCTGCGTCGCGGCGGCCTCGGCCCTGGGCACCAGATTGAGCTGCCGCAGCATGTCCAGATCGTCCAGCGCCCTCTCCACCTGCTCGGCGTCTACGATCTCGGTCTCGGTGGGCCTAGGCGCCGACTGCGGCGCCTGGACCAGGAACGCCGCCACTACGGCTGCCGAGGCTGCCGCGAGCGACAGCGCCGGGCGCCAGCGCAATCCCAGCCAAGGCCGCACCCACCGGAGCCAGAAGCTGGCTCTTTCCTCCTGGTCTATCCGGCGGTATAGCCGGCGGTTGAAGTCCTCCGAGACCGCCATCGCTTCCCAGGCGTCCAGCGCTGACCAAACGGCCCTCTGAGCCTCCCCGAACGCCCGGCACGCCGCGCAATCCTCCATGTGGCGCTCCAGCACGGCTGCCGTCTCCGGATCCAACCGGCGGGCGCAATAAGCCAGCAGCACATCTGCGTGCTCGCGGGACTGTACAGGGCACTCCATGGTCTCTTCCCTCTAAGCCAGATGCGCCAGCCGAGCCCGCAGCGTCTCATAAGCTCTGAAAAGCAAGGACTTAACCGCTGACTCGGAACAGCTCAGCACCTTGGCGATCTGCGAATACTCCATTTCCTGGTACTTATGCATCAGCACCGCCGCCCGCTGCTTGGCCGGCAGCGCCTCGACCGCCGCCCGGACCTCCTCCAGCCTGACTTGGTAGAGCAAGTCCTGTTCGACGGTGGGCCTGCGGTCCCGGACCTGCCGGGTTGCCGTCTCTTCCGTGCCCACATCCAGGCTCTCCTGGCTACGCTCGTTTCTGCCGTCCCGGATAGAGTTCAGAGCCAGATGCATGGCGATGCGAAACAGCCAGGTGGTGAACTTGGCCGTCGGCTCGTAGCTCAGCCGGGCACGGTAAACCCGCAGAAAAGCCTCCTGGGCCAACTCCTCGGCCACAGCCTGGTTTTGCACCATCCGGAAGACAAAGTGGATCACCGGGGCACGGTGGCGCTCCAGCAGCAACGCGAAGCTGGCGGCGTCGCCCTCCTTGACGCGGAGCATCAACTCGGCGTCCGGCTCGATGGCCGTCACGGCGACCATATCGTGATTAACCCGCTGGTCCAAGGAAGGTTGCGGGACAAGCCCCACGTGGGCTACTCCTCTTTGAGGGATCTATCCATCAGCTCCCGAACGGCCTCTTGGGGAGGCTTCTGCTGATGCAGGATGGCATGCACCTGTTGAGTTATCGGCAGATCCAGGGCATGCCTCCGTCCGAGCTCGACAGCGGCGTCGGTGGTGCGGATACCCTCCGCCACCATTCTCATGGAGGCCAGGATGTCAGGCAACGTGCGCCCCCGCCCCAACTGAATGCCCACCTGCCGGTTCCGGCTGAGGTCTCCGGTGCAGGTCAGGACCAAGTCGCCCAGTCCGGCCAGGCCGAACAGCGTGGCCGGCTGCCCGCCCAGGGCGACCACCAGACGCCGGATCTCGACCAGTCCGCGGGTGACCAGGGCCGCCATGATGTTGCCTCCCAGCCCCAAACCCTGGCAAACCCCCGCCCCGATCGCGATGATGTTCTTCAGGGCCGCGCCCAGCTCCACCCCGATGGGGTCCAGGTTGGCGTACAGGCGGAAGGTGGGGCCGGAAAACGCGCGCTGGATCCGGCTGGCCAGCTCGGCCTCCGTCGAAGAAATCACCACCGCAGTCGGCTCCCCTCGCGCCACCTCGGGGGCGAAAGTGGGACCGGAAAGCACCGCTACGCGGGCGGGGAACCGGGCGCCCACCACTTCGGCGATCACTTCCGACATCCGCAGCAGGGTACCGCCCTCGAGGCCCTTGGTGGCGCTGACGAACAACATTTCCGGGGCGAGGTGCGGCAGCATCCGGCCGCATAGCTCGCGCACGACGTGCGAAGGAGTCGCGCACAGAACGACCTGGGCGCCTGCGAGGGCAGCGTCCAGCCCGGTCACGACCTCGACCGACTCGGGCAGACGGACGCCCGGCAAGAAGAGGTCGTTCTGGCGCGTGGCCCGCATCCGCTCAGCCAGGTCGGGTTCGTAAACCCACAGCCGGAGTTGTGGGAAGCAAGGGGCGAGCACTGTGGCCAGGGCCGTTCCCCAGCCTCCGCCGCCGATGATGGCGAGTCGCGTCAGGATCGCCGGCCTCCAAAGGAGAAGACGTTCTCGGTCCCCGCGCGGAGTCGCGCGATGTTCTCCCTGTGCCGCCAGATAATGAAGACCCCGGCCAGTAGCGCGGCAGCGCTCACCGGCCAGGCCGGACGGGCGATCAGGGCGACGGCCAGCGGAAGCGTGGCCGCGGCGGAGATCGAGCCCAGAGAGATGTGCCGAGTTCGGGCAACCACCACCACGAACACGCACAAAGCCACCCCCAGCGGCACCGGCGCCAGGTAAAGGAATGCTCCCACACAGCTCGCCACCGCCTTGCCGCCGTGGAACTTCAGGAAAACCGGGAAAGCGTGGCCCGCCATGACCGCCAGCGCCGCGGCGCTCATCCACAGCGCCGAGCCACCGGTCAGAGCGCCAGCCACCCAAACGGCCAGCCAACCCTTGGCAATGTCCAGCAGCAAGGTCACGATGGCCAGCCCACGGCTGGCGGCGCGGAGCACGTTCGTCGCGCCGATGTTGCCGCTGCCGACGGCCCGCACGTCGCGCCCGGTCGTGGCCTTCACCAGCAGGTAGCCGAACGGGATAGCGCCAAGCGAATACGCCAGCAGAAGTGCCAGGCAGGAGTGAAGAAATTGGGGGGACACTCCTGCGTAGCCCGCCAACTGACTCATTTGCAGAACCGAGCTCGGAGTGTCCCCCAATTCCTTCACTCCTGCCTGCGCGGGGGTAGCGGCCGTTCGAATGGGAACTCGGCCAGGCGAGTGTAAACCGCGCCCGAAGGGTGCAGCGCGCTCTGATAGAGGCAAAAGCGCTCGGCGGTGAAGGCGCCGAACTCGACCGAGGGCAGTTGCTCGATGGCCTGGCGCAGGCCCTCGAGCGGAACAGGCTCTTTGATGCGGGCCAGAGTCAGGTGCGGAGAGTAGGGCCTCCGCTCCTCGGCGATACCCAGCCGGGCGAGCGTCCGCTCGGTATCGCCTGCCAGATTGGCCAGGCTCGGAGGGGCCTCGACGCCAACCCAGAACACGCGCGGCGCACGCGGGTTCGGGAAGAAGCCCACCCCGCGAACCTGTATGGGAATCGGCTCGCGGCGGGTGAGGCCGCCCAGGGCGGTCCGTATATGCTCGAGCCGGTCCTCAGGCCATTCGCCGATGAACTTGGTGGTCAGGTGGAGGTTCTGGGGCCGGGCCCAGCTCAGGCGCGCGGTCGGGCGCAGGCGGGCCACCAGGCGGTCCAGCGCCGCAATGACTTCGCCGGGCAGGTCTATGGCCACGAATAGCCGCATTGCCGTAAAGTTAATTGTCGAACGAATCTCTCGAAACACGCAATGGATCTGAGGCGGCTGGAAGCGGAAACGGAAATCTTGCCGCGGTCCTTCTACGCGCGGCCAACGGTCGAGGTGGCGCGGGATCTGCTGGGCAAGATCCTGGTCCATGGAGGGGCGGCGGGCCGGATCGTCGAGACCGAGGCGTATCTGGGCCTGGAAGATCTGGCGGCGCACGCCTCGCGGGGCCTCACCGAGCGGACGCGGGTGCTGTTCGGCGAGCCCGGCCACGCCTACGTCTACTTCATCTACGGCATGTACGAATGCCTGAACCTGGTGACCGAGCCGGAGGGCGTGCCCGGCTGCGTGCTGATCCGCGCGCTGGAGCCGCTGGCCGGCCTTGGGATCATGCGGCGGAGGCGGCCGAAGGCCCGCTCGATCGAGGGCTTGGCGAACGGCCCCGGCAAGCTGACCCTGGCGCTGGGCATCACGCGCCGGCACTATGGCGCCGACGTGACGCGCGGCCCGCTCACCGTGCGGCGTTTCAGGAACGAGCCGCCCTTCGAGATCCTCGCCACCCCGCGCGTCGGCATCCGCCACTGCGCGGAGTGGCCGCTGCGCTTTGTGATTGCGGGCAATCCGTGCGTTAGCCGCTGAGCAGGCCGGGCGGCGGAGGGACCCGCACGCTACTGTGAGCGGGATCGTTTCTTCTTGGCCATCGCCGGCTGAGTAAGTTCATGATACCGGGAGGGCTGTGTCGCTGGTTCAGGGGGATGCTCAAAAACGCCCGGAACCGCTCCCTGACGGTCGCGGCTCGGAACCAGGCCTGTTGACAGTGAAGCACTTTCGGAGCCGCGCGCGTTAGCAAGCGGTCTGGAGTGGGCGTTTTTCAGCACCCTGTCAGGGCCGCGGCTCGGGCGCTACCAGCCACAGCCGGATGTTCGGCCCCGGCCGGGTCACGCTCTCGAGGCCGGACCAGGGCAGGAAGAAGGCGTCGATGCGGTCCAGCTCAAAGTCTTCCCAATCCCCGGAAAGAGATGTGATCTCGACCGAGCGCAGGGTCCTTCCGGAGTAGGCCTGGAGGGCGCCGGGGGAAAACTTCGTCATGCCCAGCGGGTAGTGCGGGGTCACCACCAGCACGGTTCGCCCCGGCGGGGGCGCCGCGGGGTTGCGGAACACTTCGTAGCCGCGCGGTTTGCCCGTCTCCAGCCCGCGCAACTGAAGCCGGTACGGGATCGAGATCACCTCTCCGGCCGCCTTCCTGTAAAGTCTTTCGACGTAGCGCATGCGGCGCTCGATGGAGGCGGCCGTCTCCGGCACCTGCGGTTCACACTCCGGTCCCCCCAGCAGCACGATGGGCACATCGGCGGCAACGTGGTCCTCAATCCAGCTTCCTGCCAGCGTGCGGGTGTCCGTGCGGGTCAGCAGCCGGTCCACGCTGACCGACTTCCACGCCCCGGGCGCCGCCACCGCCATCCCCAGCAGCACAGGCAGCCAGGCGCGCCGGGTCAATCCGGCCACCAGGAGGGCGCCCTGGCCGGCGAACACCGCCACCGCTGGAAGCGCAGGCAGGACATAACGATAGGGCACGGCGTGGCGGAAAAGGAAAATCGCCAGCAAAAAGCTGAGCCCAGCCAGCGCGAGAACACACTTCTTCGAGCGCGATCCGGTTGCCTTCAACGGCCAGACCAGACCCACCGCGCAGAACACCAACCCCGGCACCGCGCCAGGGCCGTATCGCAGCGGCATCCAGATCTGGCCGAAGGCGCCAGCCACGGTCCAGGGGGCGTCTCCGGGTTGGTGCAGATAGAAGATTCTGAGGATGCGCGACATCAGCGCCGTGAAATCGTTCCAACGGGCCACCGTGTAGGGATTGACCAGCGCAAACACCGCCACCGGGACGGCCAGCAGGAGGCACAACCGCCAGGGGATCCGCCGCGGCCTTTTCAAGAGCGCGGCGGCCATCAGCGCGGGCAACAGCAGCCAGGCGGCGTACTTGGTCGAGGCCGCCAGCCCCAGAAGCAAGGCGGCGGGCCAGAGACTCCCCGGCTCGGTTTCCAGGAAGCGCACCGCGGCGTAGAGGGCGGCCGCAAGCAGCAAGGTCAGCAGGTTGTCGGTGGTGGCGAAATGGGCGTCCCGTACGGCCAGAGGAGCCGTCGCGTAGAGGAGCGCCGCCAGCAGCGCCGCGCCAGGGGAGAACAAGCGTCGCGCGATCAGGAAGACCAGCAGGGTAGTCAGGGTCCCGGCCACTGCGGAGACGCCCCTGGCGATCAACCAGTAAGGCGAGCTTTGCCGGATGAAGTCCGCCAGCATGTCGGGGGCCTGGGTCCAGCCCAGTGCGTGCGCCAGCCCGAAGTAGGCTTGAAAAAGCGCGGAGCACACCGCCATCAGCAGGGTGGGGTAGTCCAGCGAGCCCGGATTTCCCGCGGTCTCGAAGAAACGCGCCGCCGGCGCCACGATGAGGCTCTCATCCGGACGAACGTAGAGGTTGGAGACCAGGGGCAGGCCGAAGGCGAGGCCCCAGAGGCGCAACGCGAGCGCCAAGGCCAGCACCGCGGCCAGCGAGAGCGCAGTCTTAACTCTTGGCGGCATGGGTAAGCTCTCCCCGCGACAGCCACCGGCGGCTCAAGCGGAAGACGATCAGCTCTCTCAGGCAGCGGGCCAGGACCCGGAGCAGCCTCACGCCGCGCAGCGAGCCGCGCCCCGCCCGGCGCTCAAGATGAGACACCGGAACCTCGCAGAGGTCGTGGCCCCGCCGGCGGGCCAGGATCGACAGGAATATGTTAGGGGCGAAAGCATTCTCAGGCAACAGTGGCAGCAGCTCGGCGAGGTAACGGGCCTCCATCAGCCGGAAGGGCACATTCGGATCCCGAATGCGGACGCCGAAGACAATCGCGATCAGCAGGCGCAGCCCAGCGCTGAGCCAGCGCCGGTGAACCGGATCTTTGCGGCCCACCCTGTAACCCAGCACGCAACGGCAGCGGGCGGCCGCCTCCTGGAGCCGGGCGAAGTCCCGCGCATCAAGCTGGCCGTCACCGTCCACCTGACAGACCCACTCACACCCCATTTCGAGCGCCGTCCTGTAGCCGTGGAGCACGGCCCCTCCGTGCCCGGTGTTCGATTGGCGCAGTACCATCAAAGCCGGATGGCGCCGGGCCAGTTCTTCGAGAATCTCCGGAGTGCGATCAGTGGAGCCGTCATTGACCACCAAAAGGCGGGCCCCGGGAAAGGACTCAACGACCGAAAGCCACTCCTGGCACACCCGGCCAATGCAGTCCTGCTCATTGTAGGCCGGCATCACGATGACGCACGTCGCTCGCATCAACGCGCCCAGTCACCCAGAGCCGCTCCGGCCAGCAGACCGTCCTGGATGGAATCGGCGATTCCCTGGAACGCCCACTTGCCGAAGCGCCCGGTCATCAGAATATCGTGCTCTTCCAGGAGCCGGAGAGCCCGCTCGCGCCAGCGCGATCCGGGAAGCCGCCACGTATAAGCGACCTCGACCCAGGTGGGACTGACCACCTCGACCTCGGTGACGAAACCCCACTGCCGCAGTTCCCCGATCACCGCCGAGGCGTAGCTCTCCTCTTCCTCCCCGACGAGCTCCTCCCGTCTACGGAACGCCCGCTCGACGTAGAGGCCGACCCGCTGTCCGGCGAGCCCGGGCGCGAAACCCGCCTCGATGTTGCTGTAGAAGCCCACCCGGTGAAAGCGGGAGGAGCTGCGAGGCACGTAGATCCAGTGCGCGTCAGGGCACTCCGGACCGCGCCACGCTCCGATGTTGAGCACCAGCACGGAGGTGGCGGGATCGGGTTCTTCGTCCGGGGCCAGGCCAGCCAGACGCAACATCTGGTTCAGAGGCAAGGTCGAAAGCAGCGTCTGGTAGCGGACGCCGGAGCCGTCGGCAAATTCGACGTGCTTGCGCCGCGGGTCGATGCGCGTCACCCAGCGCTTCAGGTGGAGGCGGCAGGTGCGGGCCAGGCCGGCGACGAGCGCGTCCAGGCCGTGGCGGGGGTAGAAAAACAAGGCGTTGTAGCCGACCGCCGGGGTTTGGCCGGACGCGCCCTGCTTTACCAGCTCCAGATCCACGGGCGATTTGTAGGCGTCCTGCGGGGCGACGCGTGTCCACAAGCCGGCCGTGTACGCTTCGTGGAAGGGAGCGAAGAACAGCTCCATCAGCGTGCGGCCGAAGGACTGCTCCAGCCAGTCGGCGAGCGTCGCCGGCTGCCCCTGTGGCGGGCGCTGGATCTCCTCCAGGATCTTGGCGGCCAAGTCGCGGCCCAGGTAGCCGAGGTGGTTTTGCAGCGGGTAGGGCACGTAGAGCTTGCGGTCCGGGAAGTACACCGCCGCCCGGCGCTCGTAGGATTCGAGCGGAGCCAGACGCTCCAGGAAACGCCGCACCAGGGTGCTGGCGCCGAAGATCCAGTGGCCGCCGCCGATCTCGAAGCGGTATGCGTGCCTGTCCTCGGGAGGTGCAGGCAGACGTTCGTCGCGGCCGGGGCGGACGTAGTACGAAGCGCAGATACCCCCGGGGGTTTCCCATCGCTCGTAGACCGGCAGCCCGGACGCGCGCGCTGCCGCCAACCCCGTGACGCCGCCGCCCAGGATCACAACTTCCTTCGAGGAGCTCACTTTCCCCGGCGCCTCATGAGGCTTTATCATAGCTGGGCAGCGAGAGTGAAGGCTTGTCCTTGAAGCGTTGGTTGGCGGAACTGAGGTTTTCGCGCGCCCTGGCCGCGGTGCTGCTGGCGAACCTGGCCGCGCTGGTGGTTCTGAACACGCTGGAACTGCGGCCGGCCCGCCTGCTGATCGTGTACCCTCTGGCGCTGGGCGTTTCGGGGTGGCTCCTCAGCAGGGCCCGCGTGCGGCGGGCGCCGATGGAAATCTCCGCCTGGCTGATCCTCTGGGCGCTGGCGTTTGTGGCTTTCCTCACCGTGCCCCGGCTGCCCTATCTGCTGGAATGGATCCCCGGCAGCGCGGTCCTGGCGCAGGCCGACGACTGGGGCCGCCTGGCCGAGCTGGTCAGTATGACCTTGTCGGACCAGTACCCGCTGAAGCACTTCGCCAACCAGAGCTACCTCCTCTCGCATTACTACACGCCGCTGTACCCGATGGCGTTTCTCAAGACGCTCATCCCCGCGATCACGCTCAAGGACGCGATCCTGGCGGGGAACCTGCTCTACCACCTGTTGCTGGTGCTGAGCCTGCTGGAGGTCTCCGGCCGTTGGTTCCCGGCGCGGCGCTCCGCGGTGGTGTTTTTCTTCCTGTGCACGCTGTTCGGCGGGTTCGACTGGCTGATTAGTCTGCGTGGGCTGTTCGGCCATGCGGAAGCCTGGCCGCACCGGGTCTTTCATGCCACCCGGGAGGTCTCTTCGTTCTTCACCGGGCTGTACTGGGTAGTGCATCACTTCACCGGGTTCTACTCGGTGGTTCTGGCGTTCGTATTCGCGCGGACGCTTTTCTTCCGGTGGAGGGCGGTGAAGCCGGCGGTGTTGGGCCTGTTGCTGGTCAACGCCTTCTACTCGAGTGTGTTTGCGTCGGCTCCGGCGGTGCTCCTGGGCCTGCCGGAACTGCGGTGGCTGCTGAAGCGAAGCTGGAGGACGCGCGTGCTGCCCCTGGTGGCGGCGGTTTTCCTGGCGCCGCTGTTTTTGTACACCAACCGGGTGCAGAAAGAGACGCTTTTCTTTGCGCCGGTTCAGCTAAAAGTCGTCGGGCTGCCGTGGCTGGACTGGGCGGCGTCGTTCCTGGTCTACCTGCTGCTGATTTCCGTGATCGACCTGGGCGGGATTCCGCTGCTGCTGGCGGCCTTCTGGCGGCGCTTCAGCCGCAGCGAGCGGCGGTATTTCGCGGGCGCGGCATTGGTGCTGGCCTCCACCTACTTCGTCGAATCCATCGGCCACAACAACTACTCGATGCGGAGCACGCTCCTGCCCATCTTCGTGTTCTACTACCTGTTCGCCAAGTACGCGGTGACGGTGAAGGTGGGCCGCTGGCGACCGGCGCTGGCCGTGCTTGCGGTAGTGGTGTCGGTCGGTACGCTCCGGGAGTGGGCTTACCTCTCATACCAGCCGTTGATGCACTCTTACTGGTACTGGCGGCTCCGCGGCCAGCAACCCCCGGAGCGGGCCGCCAGGTTCATGCGCCCCTTCTACCGCGACCTGGCCCGCGACCGCGCGACCCGCTACTACGAGCCGCGCTCCGGCGACCGGCACAGCCCGCACAAGTATAACGCCGAGAAAATGATTCGGGACCTGCCGGTGGCCGAGATGTCGGAGCAGGAGCTGGAATTGCTCCGGAATCCCCGCCGTTACTGGTTCTGGTGAGGGGCGCAGGCCTCAGGCTCGCCGTCCGCCGAGTTGTCCGGCCTTGCGTAGACTTGCTACCTTCAGGGTATGCTGAAGCACAGCGTCTTCCGCGAGTACGACATTCGGGGCATTGCGGACGCCGAGTTTGCCGACGCCGATATCGTGGATCTGGGCAAAGGCATCGGGACCTACTTACAGCAGCGCAGCGGGCGAAACCTCACCCTGGGACGGGACACCCGCCTGAGCTCGGAGCGGCTGGCCAATGCGCTGACGCAGGGGCTGCTGGCCAGCGGTTGCGAGGTTACCGACGTGGGCGTCGTGCCCACGCCTCTGGTGTACTATTCCGTGTTCCATCTGAAGGCTACCGGAGCGGTCATGATTACCGGGAGCCACAATCCGCCGGAATACAACGGCTTCAAAGTGGTTTCCGGGACTTCGACCATTTACGGACTGGAAATCCAGGAAATCCGCAAGATCATCGAGGCCGGCGGTTTCTTGAGCGGAGAGGGCGCGCGGAGGACCGCCGACGTGGCGGCGCCCTACGTCGAGGAGGTGAGCGCGCAGTTCAACTGGAGTCGCCGGATCAGAATGGTGGCCGACGCGGGCAACGGGACCGCGGGCCCGGTGATGCACCGCCTGTTCGAGCGGCTGAACTGCGAGGCCGTCGAGCTGTTCTTCGAGATGGACGGCACCTTCCCCAACCACCACCCTGACCCGACCATGCCTGAGAATCTGCGGGAGCTGATCGCCGCGGTCAAGAGCGGCGGCGCCGAGCTGGGCCTGGCCTTTGACGGCGACGGGGATCGCCTGGGCGCCATCGACGAGAACGGCAACGTGCTGTGGGGCGACCAACTGTTGCTGATATTCGGGCGTGAGATCCTGACGCGCAAGCCGGGCGCCACTTTCATCGGCGAGGTGAAGTGCTCCCAGGTGATGTACGACGAGCTGAAGCGGCTGGGCGGCAACCCGATCATGTACCGCACCGGGCACTCGCTCATCAAGGCCAAGATGAAGGAGGCGCACGCCGAGCTGGCTGGAGAGATGAGCGGGCACCTGTTCTTTGCGGATCGCTACTACGGCTACGACGACGCGCTGTACGCGGCTTGCCGCTTGATGGAGATAGTGGCGCGCTCGGGCCGGCCGCTGTCGGCGCAACTGGAGGGCCTGCCGGAGATGGTCTCCACTCCTGAGATCCGGGTGGATTGCCCCGACGAGGTGAAGTTCGAAGTGGTGCGGCGAGTGGCCGAGCGCCTCCGCAAGACCCACGAGGTGGTGGAGATCGACGGCGTCCGCGTGCTGTTCCCTCAAGGCTGGGGCCTGGTGCGGGCCTCGAACACCCAGCCCGTGCTCGTGCTGCGCTTCGAGGCGGCCAATTGGGAGCGGCTGGAGCAGTACCGGCGCGAGGTGGAGGAAGTGCTGGCGGAGGCGCAGGAACGCGGGGTCGGGGGATAGCAAGGCTCAAGAAGTCTCGCCGGCGCCCAGCGGTCTGGCAGCACGGGCCACCGCGACGATCGAATCCAGAACCGCGTGAACTTCGGGGTCGATCTGAGACTTGGAGACGAAGCGGGCCAGAACGTGGTAGTGGGTTTTTCGCATTGTGTTCGGTAAGCCGAGGCGCTTGAAGAAAACCCCGAAGAGGGGGTCCAGGAAATCGTCCGACACTTTGGTGTCCGCCGACCACGGCGAGCCTTTGCCAAGAGTCTGCATGGCCGCCTCAATCTCTTGTGTCGATTCGTCCATAGCCCTGGCCCAGGGTGCCGCGAATAGCGGCCCGCCGCCTTGCTCTGACCCGGTGTGCTCGGCCCATGCCTTGAGGACCTCTCTCGTGCACAAGTAGTTCTCGATCTCCCGTTTGCTCCACATCCGCTCCTCGAGCGGCTCCCCGTGAGTGAGGCTCTGGGGCAACCGATCAAACAGGGCGAACCCCACCAGCTCCGGCAGGGCTTCCCGCAGCCCCCGGAAATGATCGCGGGCCTTGGAGGGGACATTATTTCCGAGGTAGTGGACGAAGGGTCCGGCCAGCAGCTCGCGGGCCGGGTGTTCCCGCTTCTCGGCGAACGCACGGAGGATGTCCAGGTCGGTCGAGCCTTCAAGATATAAGACCCAACCCGTCTGCTCGGCCTGATAGTACTGCTCATAGCCGATCTCCTTCAGGGCCTTGAGGAGCTGGCTGCCCCGGTCGTCAATGCGGTGCGGCTTGCCCACGAAGGCCACCACGACGTCGCGGCCGGCAGCCTCGTTGAGCAACACTTCGGAGTGGCTGGCCGCGATGATCTGGCTGCCCTGCTCGCGCGCCGCCTCGGTCAGGATGTCGTAGATCTGGCGCTGGCGAAGTATCTCCAGATGCGCATCCGGCTCATCCAGCAGGAGCGCCGAACCCGCGTTGACTGAAAGGTGCGCCAGCAACAGGAGCGTCTGGTGGAGGCCCCGCCCGGCCGAGGACAGATCGAGAAGGGTGTTGGAGCGGTCCCGGTACGTCATAGTGATCTCACCCCTCTCAGCGACATAAACCGGGTCTTCCAGTTGGACCATGAACAGTTCGTCGATTCGCCGGCACAACTTCTGCCAGCGCGCCGGGCCGTCTTCACCACTAAAGATCTGGTAGCAGAGATTCCGGAGCACTTCCGCGGTGCGTCCTTCGCCTAGACGGACGTTGACGGCTCCGGAGTCCAGTCGCGTCTCGTTGGCCGCCAAGCCGGACATGGGAGGCAGATAGGCCACGCGCACTGCCGCGGCTTCCAGGGGAACCAGCATGCGCTCCGGGTTCTTCTGTTCAGAAAGGCGCAGAGGACGGCAGTAAAACGACTCCTCGTTGGCGTAGTCAAACTCCAACCCGCACTTCCAGAGCTTTCCGTTGGAGACACCTTCTACGAGTATGTCAATGCAGATGTTCTTCGTCCGTGGCTTTCCGTGGACCCTGCGGACATCCCGCACGTGGAGCTCCCGCCACAGGAGATTCGCGTAGGGAATCGGGAGCGCAATCAGATCGCGCCGGTTGATAGTGACGCCCGGGCGCTTTTCGGGCGCTTGTTTGCCGGCGCGCTTCTCATTCCACCGACGGAGACCGATGTCCCAAAGAGCGAGTGCCTGGAGTGCGGTCGTCTTTCCCGAATTATTGGGGCCGATGAAAACCACCGGGTTTCCCAGTTCGATCTCCAGACTCTGGAAGCGCTTGAAGTTGCGGGCGATCAAAGACGTGAGCAAGCTTCCTCCCTCCGGGCCACCCTCAGATTCTAACGCCGCCCGCGGGCGGTGGAGTCTAGTTCCTCGCCCCGGCGGAATCGGTGCGGCCGGCCAGCGCCCGGACCACCTGCCCGCCGCAGACGCCCACCCCGGTGCTCAGCAGGGCGCTCAGGAAGTTGAACAGCACGGCGTAGACCGACTGCTCGCTCACCGGGCTTTTTCCCGGCAGCCGGAAGCTCACCGGCAACTCCTTGGCCAGCCGCAGCCGGATGGCGTTGGGCAGCAAGCGTCCCGACCGGTCGCATTGGTTGGCGACGGAAAGCGGAGTCTGCAAGACCGCGCCGGTCTGGCCGTCCACGTAGAACTGGCAGCGGGAGAACCAGCCCAGGTTGGCCGGGTCGGCGGCGTCAAACAGCAACAGCGGCATCTCGCGGCCGGGGGCGGTCAGGTCCAGCGCCAGAGCCAGTTTCCCGTCCTCGAGCCGGCATTCGAAACCCGTCTGCTTGGCGATGCCCAGCAGAATCTCGGGCTCCAGCTCCAGCAGGATGTATTTATGAGGCCCGGCCTGTACGACTTGCATTCAGGACCTATTCTAGCGGGTCCGGAGGGCGGGCCGCCAGCAGGCGCGCGTGGACATCGTAAGCGCGGCGGTCGAAGAGCACCAGGATCACCTCGCGCACCTGGCCCTCGGGCTGCGTCAGGCGCCGGATGACGGCCTCGAGCGCCACCCCGGCGGCCTGCTCCAGCGGGTATCCGTAGGCGCCGGTGCTGATGGAGGGAAAGCTGATGGTGGCGGCCCCACGCTCTTCGGCCATCTGTAGGCAGGTCGTGTAGCAGGAGGCCAGCAAGTCGGCCTCCTGGTGGCGGCCGTCACGGTAGACGGGGCCAACCGCGTGGAACACCCAGCGGGCCGGCAGGGCCCCGGCGCTGGTGGCTACGGCGCTTCCGGTCGGGCAGCCGCCCGCCTGGGCGCGGATCACGTTCAGCTCCTGTTGGATGACGGGCCCGCCGGCGCGATGAATGGCGCCGTCTACGCCGCCGCCCGCGATCAGCGCCTGGTTGGCGGCGTTCACCATGGCATCTGTGGGGACGCGCGTGATGTCGCCCACCAGCAAACGCAGGACTTTACCCCCGGGGAATTGTCTCTCCATGAAGCTATAGTAGAAGAGAGGATGCCAGCCAGGAAAGCAGCGCCTGTTATGGTGCTGTTCGACATCGACGGCACGCTGATCCGGCGAGCCGGACCCCATCACCGGCAGGCCCTGGAGGAAGCGGTGCGCCGCGTAACGGGCCTGGAAACCACGACCGACCACATCCCTCTCCACGGCATGCTGGATCCCGGCATCCTGGCGGAGATGATGCGCCGCGCCGGGGCGTCCGAGGTTTTGATTCGGCGCGCGATGTCCCGGATTGTCAAGACCGCCCAGCGCCTCTATGCGCGGCGGTGCCCCAGCCTGGTGCGCAAGACCTGCCCGGGCGCCCGCCGTCTGCTGGCGCGGCTTCAACAGCGCGGCGTTCTGCTGGGGCTGGCGACCGGCAACTGCACGCGCATTGGATGGAAGAAGCTGGAGCGCGCCGGCCTGAAGCGCTACTTCCGCTTCGGGGCCTTCGGAGAGATGAGCGCGGACCGCGCGGGCCTGGTGCGGCTGGCCATCCGGCGGGCGCGCCGCCAAGGGTGGATCGCCGCGCAGGCGCGCATCTTCCTGGTCGGGGACACGCCCAGCGACGTTCGCGCCGCGCAAGCCAACGGAGTGGCCGCCATCGCCGTGGCCACCGGTATTTCCAGCGCGCAGGAGCTGGCCGCGGCGGCGCCGGACGTCCTGCTCGCAGACCTGCGGGCCTTCAAGCTGCGGTTGGTGCTCTGAGGAGCGTATGGAAGCCCAGTCTTTGTCGGTCAAGCGCGCGGAGGTGGAGTTTCACAAGTTCGCCTCGCTGGGCGAGCCGGACCGGGCGGTCGCGGCCTACGCCGAAGAGAACGTGAAGCGCGGCGGGTTCATCCGCAAACATCTGGAGTTCATCGGCACGCTGTCGCCGTTCCTGGAAATCGGCGCCGGCCCCGGTCACACCAGCTACATGATCGTCAACGAATTCGGCGCCGACGGATTCGCGCTCGACATCTCAGCGGACGCGCTCCGCTACGGCCAAGTCCTGATGACGCGCTGGGGTTTTTCCAGGGCGCCCATCCGCATCGCAGGCGACGCGCTCCACTTGCCATTCTGCGACGGCTCGCTGCGCCTGGTGCTGGCCTGCCAGATGCTTAGCCAGTTCATGGACATCGAGAGCGTACTGGTGGAGGTGAAGCGGGTGCTGGCGCCGGGAGGGGTTTTTCTGTTCGCCGAAGAGCCGCTGCGGCGGATGCTCACCCTGGGCCTGTACCACTGCCCCTATTGGAACCGGATGAAGCCTTGGGAGCGGCGCCTGTTCGATTGGGGCTTGCTGGGCTACTTGGTCAAAGACGTCATCGGAGCGGAGCAGGAGGAGAGCCTCGGGATCCGGCAGAACCACAGCCTGTACCTGAGGGACTGGCACAGGCTGATCAAGAAACACTTCGTGGCTCACCAGCAGGTGGTCCTGGTTCGCCAGCGCGGCTGGGGGCAGCGCTGGGTCAGGAACCTGGCGGTGCGTCTGGATCCGTACCGCTCAGAGTGGCGCGCGGCCCACCTGCTCGGGGGGGTCCTCTCCGCGGTATGCCGGAAGGAAGGGGCCGCCCTGGAGAACGCGGCGGCTCCGGACCGTTTCGAAAGCCTGTTGTGTTGCCCCGATTGTGGCTCGGGGCTGCGCCGGGAGGAAGACCACGCACTGGCCTGCCGGGCTTGCTCCTACCGGGCCGCCAGCGAGGACGGGGTGTACAACCTGCTGCCTTCCGGAGAGCGCCGGGTGCTCTATCCCGGAGACCGCCCGGACATCCTCGACTTCTCGCAGCCCGGCCACGAGGCCCTGCTGCTGGAGGGCTGGTACGAATTGGAGGGTGTGTTCGGCAACAAGTTCCGCTGGATCGGGCCGCGGGCTTCGGCGCGCCTGGTTCGCGTCGAGGCAGGCCCGCAGCGGCTCAGGCTGCGGGCTTTCTTGCACGAGCTAGCTTTCGAGCAGCGCCGCGCGGTGAAAGTGGCTGTGGCCGTCAATGGGGAGCCGCTCGGAGAAATGACGCTGCGCCGCCCGGGGCTGTTCCTCTTCGAGGCTGACCTGCCCGAGGCCCCCGAATACCGCATCGACATCTCGGCTACCCCCGCCTGGACCACGCCCGGGGATCAGCGCCTGCGCACCATCATCGTGAGCGGAATCCGCCTGACGCCCAAGTAGGATAAGACTCCGGTCTTGTCCAGCCCGCCGGCTCAAAGCCGGCGGCAGGCTGAAGAGGGTGCTGAAAAAGTCCTTTGCCAGCCGGCTACGAGCACAGGCTGAATGCCTGTGCCACGAAAACTCAAGGCTTTGCTGGCCTCCGTGGCACGGACTTCAGTCTGTGCAGGACTTTTTCAGCACCCTCTGAAGCCCGCCCCACTGCCACCAGGGTCTGCTCGAGCACCGCCGGAGAGTCGGGATCCTCGACGCGTACCACCTCGATCGGTCCCCGTCCCGTGGGGCGCCAGCGCGTGAACATGCGCGGGCAGGGGTAGCCGGCGAACACGCATACCAGCGACACGCCGCAGGCGGCCGCGGCGTGCTGCCCCGCCGAGTCGTAGCCCACGTACAGCCGGCTCTGCGCGATCAGGCTGGCGAAATCGGCGAACCAGCCCCGGAAGGTGCGCACCTGGCCCGGGCGGGCCTCGCAGGCAGCGACAGCGCGCCGGACGCGCTCGGCTTCTTCCCCGCCCGGCCCCTCGTCCACCAGGACCACCAGATCGGTCTGGTTCAAGGCGCGCAGGAGTTCCTGCTCGAAGGGATCCCCGATACGCTTCGCCAGGTTCTCGCCCACTCCCAGGCTCACGGTGATGAAGGGGCCATGCTCCCAGGCAACCCGCTCAGCCGGGGCGATGTAGGCCTCGGCGGCCTCGACATCGAAGGTCTCCGCCAGCCAGCGCCGCGTCAACTGGGTGAGGGATTCCTCGCTGTCCTCGCCGTAGGAGCGGCTCTCGAAAAAGAAGTAGCCCTCTTCCGGGCACACCGGCAACAGCCCGAGCTGGGTGATACGCGAGTCGGGATCAATGACCAGACTGGCGGGGCGCGCCACTCCCGCCCGCAACCGGTCAGCCGCCTCCAGGCGCTCGCGCAGCGTTCCGCCCCGGCCGTAGCCTACCGGGAGGTAGCGGACGCGCGGGTCTCCGGCGAACAGTTCGTAGCTCTTGATCCCGGCGGCGAACCAGATCTGCGCCTTCGGGAAACGCCGCTTGGCGGCGTCCAGCACCAGGCTGGTGACGGCGATGTCGGCGCCCAGCGTCACGCGGGAGAGCACGAACACGTTCTCAACCCGGCTCGCCTCCCCCGTGAAGCGGCGCGGCGCGCGCACTCGCCGGTAGCGTGCCGCCAGCTCGGATGCGGCAAACTCCGGCAGGACGCCCGCAATCACCTCGGAGAACAGCTCGGCGTAAACCTCCGCCAGCCGCGACTCGAAGCGATCCGAAAGCCCCTCTGCCAGGCCGCCGAACAATGCCCGGCTGGCGCCCAGATCGTCCGCGGCGCGCTTCGCTAGCTCTCGCAGAAGCTCCGGCGACCACGGCTCGCCCCGGAGACAGGCCTCCAGCAGTCTCGCGGCGTCCTCCGCGTCTTGGCGGTTAGAGATACTTCCCGACAAGCAGTTCGAGCCTCTTCCGCGTGGCCTCGGGCACCAGGCGGCGGTCGGTGATGATCGCGTGCTCGAGCTCCGAGCCGCACTTGCAAGCGCGCTGCCCGGGTATTTCGGCCACCGCCCGCGCCACCACCTTGGCGGCGTTCTCGGCGTTCTTGATCAGGTTGGCCACGATCTCATCCACTGTGACCGCGTCGTGGTGCGGATGCCAGCAGTCGTAGTCGGTCACCATGGCCACCGTCACGTAACAAATCTCGGCTTCCCGAGCGAGTTTCGCTTCCTGCAAGTTGGTCATGCCGATGACGTCCATGCCCCAACTGCGGTACAGGCTCGACTCGGCCTTGGTGGAAAACGCCGGGCCTTCCATACATAAGTAGGTCCCGCCGCACGTAGCTCTCACGCCCTCGGCCAGGCACGCCGCGTGCATTACCTCCGCCAACTGCGGGCAAATCGGGTCGGCGAAGCTGATGTGGACCACCAGGCCGTCGCCGAAAAACGTCGAGGCCCGCCCGCGCGTGCGGTCGTAAAACTGGTCCGGGATGAGGAAGTCGAGCGGGCGGTGCTCTTCCTTGAGCGAACCCACGGCGCTGAGCGAGATGATCCGCTCCACCCCCAGTGTTTTGAAGCCGTAAATGTTGGCGCGGAAGTTCAACTCCGAGGGCGAAAGCCTATGGCCCCGCCCATGCCGTGCCAGAAAAGCCACTTCGCGCCCGGCGAGCCGCCCGACCGTGTAGGCGTCCGAGGGCGCGCCCCAGGGCGTGTCAATGGCCGTCTCCTGCTCCACCTCGAAGCCGGGCATCGAGTACAGCCCGCTGCCGCCGATGATGCCGATGTGGGGTGTCAATGTGCGCTCCATTGGCTAGGTGATCTCTTCCTTCACCGGATCCCAGCGCAGGGTGCGGCCCTGGCGGTAGGAGTCCACGGCCATACGGGTGGCGATCGAGACCCGGAAGCCCACCTCGAACGGACAGTTCGGCTCCTTGCCTGTGCGGATGCAATCGAGGAAGTCCTGCATGTGGGCGTTGGGGGCGGTCTTGCTCTGGCCCAGCAGCTCCGTGCCCTCGGGCCGGTTCACCTTCTGCGGCAGGTAGCGGATCTGCTGGCCGTGGGAAATGGTGCCGTCGGCGCCCAGCACGTCTTCGGTGACGCCGAGATGGTTGTTGCCGAAACCGGACTCCCAGGTGAACAGCAGCTCCTCGGGGTGCTCCATGGCCACGTTCATGGTGTCCGGCACCTCGCGCCCGTCTTTCCACAAGTAAATGCCGCCCACCGTAGTTACAGCCTTCGGTATCTGAAGCTTCAACACCTTGTACCAGAAAGCAAGCTGATGGCACATATTCTCGTAAAAATTCCCGCCCGAGTAATCCCAGAAGTAGCGCCAGTTCTGAAAGCGGTTGGCATCGAAGGCGCGCTGCGGCGCTTCTCCCAGGAAGGACTTCCAGATGATGTTCTCCTCGGTCATGTCCGGGAAGACGGGGCGGGCCCATTGCGGCTTGCCGTGCGGCGTGTTGCGGAACATGTGGGCGTGGATGAAGGTGATCTGGCCCACGTAGCCGGTGGCCAGGAAAGCCGCCGCGTCGGTGATCTGGCCGCTCGAACAGGCCTGGTGGCCGATCTGGACGGTGCGCTTGGCGGCGCGCTGGACAGCGGCGCGCATGCGCCTGGCGTGCTCGACGGTGAAGGCCATGGTCTTTTCCTGGTAAACGTGCTTGCCGGCCTCCAGGGCCGCGACGAAGTGCTCGCAGTGCAGGTGCTGCGGGGTGGCGATGAGCACCGCGTCGATGCTCTGGTCGTCGAGCAGATAGCGGTAGTCCAGATAGGTGGCGGCGCCGGGGACCAGCTTCTTGGCGTCTTCCAGCCGCCGCGTGTAGACGTCGGCGAAGGCCACGAACTCGATGTTGGCGCAGGCCAGCGCCTCGCGCACAAGCTGCATGCCCCGGTCGCCCGGCCCGATGATGCCCAGCCGGATGCGCTCGTTGGCCCCCAGCACGCTCGCGGGCACGGCCAGCGTTCCGGCCAGCCCGGTGGTCACTTTCCCGATGAAATGGCGACGTGAATCCATGGTTTGAACCCCTTCAATCATAGCATTGCGGCGGCTCAGGGCCTCCGCATGGGCACATCCAGACGCAGCTCGCGGAAGAAGCGGGCGCGCATTTCGCCGAGCCACGGGTCGGCGTAGCGGCGGGCCAGGTCGATGGTGGCGAGAGCCGCAGTGCCGCGCTCCTTCGCCACGGCCACGGTGGCGCCGTCGGGATCCAGGATGTAAGTGGGATGGTCGTAGCCCGAAGCCGCCAGGAACACGTGGTTCTCGATAGCGCGGGCCTTGGGCAGCGCCTCGTAGCCGCCCCAGATGGGCAGCAGGACGATCTCGGCGCCGCCCAGGGCCAGGGCGCGGGCCGGGTCGGCGTACTGTAGGTCCCAGCAAATCATGATGCCCAACTTACCGAAGTCGGCCTGAAAGACGGGGTAGTCGTTGCCCGGCGTGAGGCCGCCTTCGATCTCCTCCCGCGGCAGATACACCTTGCGGTACTTACCCGCCACGCGGCCCTGGCGGTCGATGAGCACTGCGGTGTTGTAGATAGCGATGCCTTCGCGCTCGTACAGGCCCGCCACAAGGTACGTGTTCCGACGGCGGGCCACCTCGCCCAGGCGGTTCGTGGTGGGACCCGGTACGGTCTCCGCCACGTCAGCGTACTTCTTGCCGGTGGCCACCACGGTGATGCCCTCGGGCAGCAGAACCAGGTCGGTTGGGCCGGGCACGACCTTCTCGATGACCTCGAGGAATTGCCGGACGCTCTCCGCCGCCGCGCCGGTGGTCTTGGGCGGCCGGTAGTTGATGGCGGCGAGGCGGACGGGCCTGGCGGCGGGCGCGGGGACGGCTTCGAGCGACACGTCGTCCCACCACACGGTGGTGTAGGGCGCGTTTTGCAGGAAGAGCTGAATCTTGACGGCGGCGGCCTTCTCAGGAGCGGGGGCTTCCGCGGCGATGCGCCTCCACTCGCCCTCGGGGATGACCCGCCAGGCGTACTCGGGCTGGCCGGCGCGTCTGCCGCCGGCGTCGATCCAGTCCAGCCGGGCGACGACGTCCAGCGGCTCGTAGCGCGGCGCCTCGAGGCGATACCAGGCGGTCAGGCGGTACCACTTGCCAGGCTCGACCCCGGTGGCCGTGTACTCCCAACCCCCAAAGGCCGCGGCGTTGCTGTTCCCGGAAATGGCCAGCGAGCCGGGCTGGCCGCGCGAATGGACGCGGTCCACGAAAGTCCGCGGGGCGATCTCGGCGCGCGCCGCCCACCGTTGCCATCCCGGCGGCAGACCGTCGGCGCCGGCTTCGAAACCCGATTGATGAAGCGGAAGCTGCGCGCCCAAGGCCAGGCTCGCCGACAACAACCAGAGTGCGTGTTTCATGGGTAAGAGTATATGACGATGCGCCCGGCCTCAGCGGCCGGGCGCGGCTTCGCAGGCTGAAGACGCTGCTGAAAAAGTCAGTTTCTGCGGCAGAGCTTAGTTCGGGCTGTGTTGATTCGCGCGAAGAATCACGCCCGCGAGGCCCGCTAAGGGCCTCCGCGAGCCCTTGGGAAGGCTTTTTGTGCCCGTTTGGACACACTTCGGCCTGGGCTTACGCGGCCTGAACCGCCAGCGTCTTCAGGCGGGTCAGGTTGTACGCGCTCAGCGCCAGGGTGAACATCCACCCGACCAGGGCGCGGCCGCGGCGACAGAAGGTTGTAGTCGAGCTGCTCCATCAGCAGCCGTTCGCTGCGCACTGAGAACAGGACTTCGAGCAGCAGGGCGCGCAAAAGCTTCTCGGGCGCGATCGACGGCCGATCGAGCCGCGAGTACAGTCGAGCGAACTCGGTGGAAAGCTGACTGAGAGCCCGGTCCGTCATCCCACGGATGGCCCGCCAGGGGTGATCGGACGGCACTCTCTCCTCGGGGGAGAGGTAGCTGACCATGGCGTTCTGATTGAGGTCCTCTCCACGGATAAAACAAAGACGACAAAAAATGTTTCAAGGATACAGTCGACTTACTTTTTCAGCACCGTCTGAAGCGTGCGCCACGAAGCTCACTGTGCTCGGCCCGGGTCCTTGACTGGCACCGTGAACTCGAGCGTCGCCGGCGCGCCTGCCGCCACCTGCACGGGAGCCCTCAGGCGCACCAGGTCCACGAAGCAGGCGGTGGATTTCTCGGTGCAGTAGTAGACCACCGCATCCACGGTCACCTCTGTCTGGCCGGCGGCGGCAGCCAGCGGCACTGCCAGCGGGAACTGTGGATTGTGCAGGTCGAACGCCTCAGGCTCGACCTCGAACCTGACCGCCTGCGGGTTGCCAGACTTCCAGTGGAAGTAGAACGGAGCGCCTTTGGCGAGCTTGTAGCCCGCCGGCAGAGCCAGCGCCAGGCGCAGGACGCCCTGCCCGGGCCGAACCTTCACCGGCGGCAATTCCACCAAGCGTCCGCGGAAGCGCTCCACCTCCAGGCGCGCCAGCTTGGTCTGGTTGGAGAATTCCAACGTGCGGACCTCCTTGGCGGCCAGATCGACCACGCGGATCAGGTGATTGTTCGTGTCGGCGACGAACAGCTTGCCCTGGAGGAACACCAGCCCGCCCGGCTCGTTGAAAGCCGCCTCGGCGAGCTTGCCGTCGCGCCAACCGGGCTTTCCCGTGCCGGCGAGCGTGGTGCTTGTGCCGCGGGCCGGGTCGATGATCTTGATCTTCGAGTTGTAGGTGTCGGCGACGTAGAGCAGGCCTCCGTGGAAGACCACCCCCAGCGGGTGCTGGAGCCGGGCGTACGGGCGCGTGCCGTCGCGGTCCCCGAACTCGAAGAGATCCTCGCCGATCAGCGTGCCCACCCGGCCTGACGCGCCCAGATCCGCCCAGCGGACGGAGCTGCTCTCGCTGTCGGCGAAGTACAGGCGCTTTCCGTCGGTGGTGATGCCGCTGGGCTGAGCCAGCGCGGCGCTCGAGAGCGGTCCGTCGATGCGCGCTTCGCGGTCCGACCCGGCGTAGGGCTGCGCCGCGTGGGTCGCCAGGTCCGCCACCCAGAGCTGGTGCGATCCCGCCATGGCGATGTAGAGCTGGCCCGCGTGAACCACGATGTCCCAGGGCGAGTTCAGGTCCACGGCTGTCCCTCGCCCCGCGACGCCGAGACCGCGGGCCTGCCGGCCGGTTCCCAGCACCGTAGTCACCTGGCGCGTGCGCAGATTCGCGGCACGGATGGCGTGGTTGTCCGTGTCGGCGATGTATAGAACTTCCCCGTCCACCGCCGTGCCCTGTGGGTGGTTGAACTCGGCCGTCTCGAACGGGCCGTCCCGGAAGCCGGCCTCGCCGCTGCCAATGACCTCCTCGATGGCCCCCTCGGCGCTGGTGATCAGGATGCGGTTGTGGTTGGAGTCCGTGATGTGCAGCCTGCTTCGGGCGGGGTCGGCCGAGACCTTTCCGGGAAAAGCCAGCAGCGTACTCGCGCGGCGGCTCTCTTCCAGCGCCGGCGGAAGCGGGCCACGCCGGAGCTCGCCGCGGGCATCGAAGTGCCGGATGGTCTCCCGGATGGCCGCATCCAGCGGCTCGAAAACGCCCTCACCCGAGCGCTCCCCGATGATCTTCCCGCGGGGGTTGATCAGCACCACGGTGGGCCAGCCGCTGACACCATAACTGCGCCAGACTTCCAGCGCGTGGTCGTTGACTACAGGGTGACGGATGCCGTAACGCAAGATGGCCTGCCGGATCTGTTCGGTGTCCCGCTCGTTCAGAAACTTCGCCGAGTGCACGCCGATCACCACCAGCTCGCTCGTGTACTTCTCTTCCAGCTTTCGCAGGTCCGGCAGGATGTGCATGCAGTTGATGCAGCAGAACGTCCAGAAATCCAGCAGGACGATCTTGCCGCGGAGCCCGCGCAGGGTCAGGCGGCCCTCCGTGTTCAGCCACTCGAGCTGCGGCGGGAACTCCGGCGCGCTGATGGTCCCCTCGAACAGTTCCCCGGTTGACAGCTTGCCCTCCTTGGCCAACGAACGGCTCTGCTGGCCCTGGCAGTAGCCCACCACGGCCAGCAACCCCAGCAGCAGCGACACTCCCATCCCGGGCAAGCGCTTCATGTGGTCTCCCAGAGGAATCCCGGCTCTACCTCTATTCTAGCGGGAGCAGGCCGCGCGTCTTGAGCCAGTCGGCCAGGCGCCCGGCCCAGGTGGAGAGCACCGGGTCGCTGGGAGCCAGGCCCACGCCATGCTTGCCGCGCTCGTAGATGTGCATCTCGGCGGGCACACCGGCCTTGCGCAGCGCCAGGTAGAACAGGATGCTGTTCTCCGGCGGCACGCCCTGGTCTGCGGTGGTGTGGAACAGAAAGGTGGGGGGCGTCTGCGGGGTGACCTGTTTCTCGTTGGAGAGCAACTCGAGGAGCTGGGGGTCGGGGTTCTCGCCGAGTAAGTTGGTGCGGGAGCCGCGGTGCACGTGCTCGGTGGCGAGAGAAATCACCGGGTAGGCCAGGATCAGGAAGTCGGGCCGTGAGCTGATGCGTTCGACCGGGTCGGCAGCCTCCGGCTGGCCGGCGTCAAAATGGGTCCCGGCCGTCGAGGCCAGGTGGCCCCCGGCGGAAAAGCCCCAGATGCCGGTGCGGTCCGGCGCAATGCCGAATTCGCGGGCGCGCAGGCGGACGGTGCGGATGGCACGCTGCGCGTCCTGGAGCGGTGCGGGATGGTGATAGCGCGGGCCCAGGCGGTACTTCAGCACGAACGCCGCCACGCCCAACGAGTTCAGCCACTGGGCGATTTGCCGGCCTTCGTGGTCCATGGCCAGGGTGCGATATGCGCCTCCGGGGCAGACCACTACGCCGGTCCGGACCGCGTTTTCCGGCAGTGGCAGGTAAATGCTCAGCGTGGGCCGGTCGGCGTCTTCATTGCCGACGGCGCCGGGGGCACCGTCCGGCCAAAGCAGCTCGGTTTTTGGCTCCTGGGCGGCTGCCTGGCCCAGGCTCGCGACCAGCAAAGCGAAGATGACGTGGAGCATGAAGTCCATGCTACTAGAGACGCCGGCCCGGCTACAGCAGACAGGCTTACCGGTTTGTGCCGGCGGTTCGGCTTTTCTTGATCGCCCGGCCGGCCAGGTCCCGGAGGTGTTCCACCAGTCCCATCACGCGCCGGTCGGGCGGGTGTTTCCAGCCCAGCCGGTCGAAGTACAGGCAGCCGACCAGCACGCGGTCTACCAGGACGGGCAGCAGCCCGAAGCTGGCGGCCTCGAGCTGTTTCAGGACTTGAGGTTCCGCGTGGCCGGCGCTGGTATCCCGGGGGACGAACAGGTCCTGCTTGAACTGGAGTGCGTTGCCGATAGGTCCCCCTTCCGGCCCAATGGAGAAATGGAACCGGTCACGAAGGCTGTCGGCGCCCTCGCCCAAGGCGAGGCGGCCCTGGATGTGGGTGTGGTCGGGATTCACCAGGCAGAACAGCACCCGGTCGAACGCGCCGCTCCGGTAGACCGCTTCCAGGATCATCATCAGGACGTCGTTGAGCCGGAACTCCCCGGGGGCTTCCAGCAGCGCTTCCACCTCGTGGGTCAACTGCTCCAGCAAGTCGGCGCCGTGGGCGACTTCCTCCAGATCCGGCCCGCTGGCGGCTGCGGCGGCCTCCGCGGCGCCCGTCACGGCAGCTTCCACCTGCCGGCTCAGGCGGAGATGATCCAGGGGGATGCGCAGCAGGTTGAAGGTGTTCCTGGTGTCCAGCACGGCCGTGTCCAGGATGCGCCCGACTTGGCTTTTCTGGATTTGGAGGACGGGCAGGTAGTCTTGGACGAGCATGTTGACCCGCGCCCGGGTGCCCTCCGGCTCGCGGCGGTATACGGCGGTGGTCAAGGCGTGGCTGAAAGCGGTCAATGCGCTGAGCTGGTCGGCCTCCTTGCGAGCGGCAACCACGCGCCGAGGGTCGGGAGCGGCTAGGCAGCGCAGCACTTGCTCCGGCATTCTCCAGTGCTGGGCCACGGCCTGGCCCAGGTCGTCATAGGTGAACTGCATCACCCGCAGGCAGGCTTCCCGGTCCGACAGGTTCTCCTCGTTCATCTCAAGCAAGATCGAGGCATACTGGCGCGGGAAGTAGCTGGCGACCAGCACTTCCCCCAGGTTCCGGAACATGCCGCACAGGTAGGCCTCCTCGCGCCGGGGGTAGCGGATCTCGGCGGCCACCGAGCGCGCCTCGTTAGCCGTGAGCAGCGAGAGCAGCATTAGTTCTTTCAGCCCGGGCGACTGCTGGCGGAAGTGCTCGAACAACGCCAGGCTGCCGGACAGGTAGCGGATGGCCTGGGTTCCCAGCAGAACCACCGCGTGGCTGACGCTGAGGATCTGGCGGTCCGAGCGGTTGTAGTGCACTGAGTTGGCCGTGCGCAGAACTTTCAGGGTGAGGCTGTAGTCGCGCAACACCAGCGAGGTCAGGCGCCGCAAGGACGTCTCCTCGTCGTCCAGGGCGTGCATGACCTGCTGGATGTGGCCGGAGAGAGCGGGGAAATCAGGCTGCTTGAGGATCTCCTTCAGGCAGGCATCGATGTGCTGCTGTCTGGTAAGCTCCTCGGCCAAGCCCCACCCCCGTCACGCGCCGCCTTCCATGAAGTAGTAGCCGATCATGTGGCAGACGATCATGTGGGCATCCTCGATCCGGCCCATGTGCTCGACCGGAACCCGGATCTCGAGCTGTGCCAGCCGGCCCAGTTTTCCCCCCTCGCGCCCGGTTAATCCCAGGGTCCGGCAGCCGACCGAGTTGGCGTACTCGATGGCGCGCAGCACGTTGGGCGAGTTGCCTGAACCGCTGATGCCCACTACAAGATCGCCGGATTGGGCGAAATTCTTTAATTGCTCGACGAATACTGCCTCGAAGTCCACGTCATTGGCATAGGCGGTGATGGTGGGTACCGACTCGGTCAGGGCCAGGATCCGGAACCGCGTGGGGCGGCTGTAACTGGCCCCCTTTACCATATCGGTGACGAAGTGCGTGGCCGTGGCGGCGCTGCCGCCGTTGCCGCAGACGAAGATCTGCCGGCCCTCTGCGCGGGCCTCGCTGAACCACTCAATGGCCTGCCCGACGCGCTCCAGGTCAACGGCGTCGAGCGCTTTCAACAGCTCGTCTATGTAATGTTCCGGAGAGCTCATCTGCTTGCCTCCTGTCTCGCCAACGCTAGCGCGCCCCGGAGCACACTATCGTCACCCAGGGCCGCGGGCTTCACATCTATGCGCGCTCCCGACCAGGCCGTGATCTGCCGGCCCAGCTCCTCCCGCAGCGGCCCGAACAGCGCTTCGCCCGCCTTGCTGATGCCCCCGCCGATGACAATGCGCGCGGGATTCAACAACATGATGGCCGCCTTCAGCCCCAGGGCCAGGTCGATTACGTAGCGGCGGACGAACTCGGGTTTCTGGAGGAGCTGGCGGGCCGGACGGCCGTGGTCCGCTTCCAGCCAGAGGCCGCCGCACATTCGCTCCAGGCAGCCGCGGGCCCCGCACAGGCACTGGGGCCCGTCGGGACGGACTGAGAGATGCCCGATCTCTCCCGCCCAGGAATCGGCGCCGCGGTAGATGTCGCCGTCCACCACCAGACCACCGCCGATGCCCGTCGATAGGGTCATGTAGAACAGCGGCGTGCACCCCGCACCGGCTCCGAAGACGGCCTCGCCCAGAGCCCCCACGTTGGCATCGTTGTCCATGACGGCGGGCAAAGCGAGTTCCTGCTCGATCCAGGCAGGCAGGGCGAAGTCCTGCCAGCCGCCGACGTGGGTGGAGAGCGCCACGCGCTGCTCGGCAAACCGCACCGGCCCGCCGAAGCCGATGCCGCAGCGCTCCAGGCGCCACTCAAGCCGCCAGCCTTGGGCGATGGCCCGGATCTGGTCCAGCATCCAGTCGCGGCCCGCGTCCCGGTCCGTCGAGCGAGACTCCCGCAGCGCCAGGCGGTCCCCTTCGAACACGGCCATGGTGAACTTGGTGCCGCCGATGTCGATGGCCAGAGCATTCACCGTGGGAACTCCCGCGCGGCGGCCAGCACCTCCTCTGGAGAGGCCGTGCCGGTCCCCTTTTTCATGATGGTGATGGAGGCCACCAGGTTGCCGAGGCGCGCCGCTTCGAGCGCGGAGCGCGTCACAGCCAGCGCGAGGGCCGCCCCGGCCGAGAAGCTGTCTCCGGCGCCGCAGATATCCACAGGGTGGGCCACGGGCCGGGTAGGAACCGGCGTCTCGCCCTCCGCCTGAACCACGAGCACGCCGCCGGCCCCCCGGGTGACCATCAGCAACGGGCTTTCAGCGTGCCGGCGCAACTGCTGGTAGTCCACCTGGCCGAACAAGCGCCGGCAGGCGGCATCGGCCTCCTGCCGGTTGGGCTTGAGCACGAGCCGGCGGAACAGGTCCACGCGCATCCGGGAGTCGGCCCAGAAGATTTTGTCCGGGTAGCGCCCGGCCAGATCCGCCAGCAGCCGCCGGACGGCGGCAGTGACAATGCCGCCCTGTTCAGTCTCGGCCTGGTCCGCGACCAGGATGACGTCGTGCTCGCCGGCCGCGCTTTCCAGCCGGTCGAGTACCTCCCGCTCGACGGCCTCCGGGGCCGGCCGGGTGAAGATGAAGTCCACGCGCGGCTGGTCCTCGACGCCGGTTTCCGAATTGAGCAGCTTGGTGTAGGTGAAGGTGGCCAGCTCCGGCGCCGTCACCATCAGCTCCTCACGGATGCCGCGCGCCTTCAGGGCGCGCCGTAGCTCGAAACCGAAGCCGTCCTCCCCGGTGGCGCCCAGGACGCTGACGCGGCCGGCGCCCAGCGCCGCCAAGTTGTTGGCCGCTGTGCCGCCGGCGCCTGGGGTGACCTCCGTGGCCACCACGCCGATGCGGGGAATGCCGGTCTCCCGCGAAGGCTCGGCCGTGGCCGGGTCATAGGTCGACCAGCGGTCCAGGCAAATGTCGCCCACCACCAGGGCTGCCAGCCCGCGGAAGGCCGCCAGGATCTCAGCCGTGGTCATGGCGCTTCGAGGATCGCGCGGCGGAGCGCCGGGAACGTTGCTCGGTGGTGGCCGCGGAAGTAATAGCTGCGGCCGCCGTCGGCGACGGTCCGCACCAGGATGGTCTTGTGCGGGCGGAAGTAAAAGCCGGGGTCGCTGATGTCCGGCTCCTGGTGAATGTCGGCGGGGAGGGGCAGCAGATCGAACACCACCGTGGTGAAGTCTCGGATCGCCCGGCTCTCCTGCGCGGCAACGTTCCGGGCCATGGCCAGGGCCTTCAGGTAAACTTCCGGGGCCATGACGGCCGAGCCGAAGCTCAGCAGCACGCCGCCTTCCAGCCGCTCCACCGTGCGGGCGAAGATCAGGAAATCCCGGTAGCTGGCTTCGCCCAGGGCGGCGCCGTCGCAGTTGGGATGCTCGTGCAGGATGTCGTAGCCCACACCCACGTGCACCGTGGCGGGAACCGAAAGCCGCCAGGCCGCGGCCAGAACGCTCAGCGCCCGGTGCGGGAACTGGGATTCCTGGATGCGGCGCCCGACGTTCTCGCCCAGGCCCAGGCCCAGGCGCGCGGCTTCCGCGATCCAGTCATTCAACTCGCCGGTCTCTTCCCACAAGCCGAACTCGCCGCTGCGGATGTAGCGGGCCACGCTTTCGGTAGTGGCGCCGATGCGGGCCAGCTCGTAGTCGTGAATGGCGCCGGCCCCGTTCATGGCGAGGTGATCCAGCCAGCCCTTCTCCAGCAGGTCGATCAGGTGGCGGCTGACCCCGGCGCGCAGCAGGTGCGCGCCCAGCATCAGGATGCGCGCGGCGCCGCGCCGGCGTGCTTCCGCCAGGTGCGCGGCCAGCTCGGCGAGCTGCGGATGCTGGTATTCCGGCGCGGGGTCATCGAGCGCCAGCCAGTCTGCGGTCTCTAAGCCGTGGGCGCGCTCCGCCAAGGGCCTCAGCCGCAGGCGCGAACGGTCAAAGAGTTCGTATCTCGACTTCATTGCGGGAACAGGGCCTCCAGCAGCTCCTCGCGGCACAGGAAATTCGGAATGATGAAGTCCGCGCCCACGCCGATGAGCCGCCGGCGCTTCCATTCATCCACCACCTGGCACTCGGGCTCGGCGGTGGCCACGCCTACCGCCACGCCGCCCACCTCCTTGATGTTCTCGATCTCGACGTAGCCGTCCCCGAAACCCAGGAACTCCTCGCCCCGGCATTCCGCCGAGGCGATGAGGCGCTGGATGAGGATCTGCTTGGAGAAGCTCTGGTAGTCGTCCAGCGCGCCGTAGACGCGCCCGTCGAAGTAGCGGTCCACGTCCAGCAGACGGGCCTCCTCCCGCATGTAGGGCTGATCGGTCCCGCTGGCCAGGTACATCGTCAGGCCGCGCCCGTAAAGAGCTTCGAGCAAAGCCCGCGCGCCGGGCACCAGGTACTTCTCCGGCGACACCTGTTGCCGGCGCAGCTCCTCCAGCCGGTGCGCAATCCTGGAGTGCAGCCGATCCAGGTACATTTTCTTGTACTGAAGCGGCTCCAGTGGCCTGCCGCCGCGCAGCTCGACCTGCCGGGCCAGCTCGATCATCTGGTACATGGTCTGCTTGCCGGTGAGCCGCCCCACGAAATCCTCGACCAGCGCGTGGAGAGCGGCCTCGCTCTCGCCGGTCTTCAGCTCGAGCAGGATCTCCACCATCATCGGCAGCATCACGTCAACCCAGCCGGAGCGGATGAGCGAGACCGTGCCGTCGAAATCGAACAGGACCACCCGCGCCTGGCGCGCGGAGACGCCGGCACGCACGTATTCCACCATTACTCTCCTATTTTGGCACGGCCCCGTTATCCTGGAGACATGAACCGCCGAGAGTTTACCGCTGCGCTGGCCGCGCCCGCGCTGTTGAGAAGCCGCAGCCGCGGCCCGGCCCGCATCACCCGGATCACCCTGGCGCCCGTCCAGGGGCGCTTCCACAAGTTCGTGGCCATGAACTCCTATGACGTTGATCCCAAGGGCCACACCTACATGAACACCCTGGTGCGGGTGTCCACGGATGCCGGCGTGGAAGGCGTCGGGGTGGCCGCCGGAGCGCCGACGGACCCCAAGAACCTCGAGGCGCTCAGGTCGCTGCTCGGGGCGGATGCACTGTCGTTGTACGAGATGCGGGAGGGCCGCATCACCGGGCGCAGCCAGCCCTACGCCGACGTGCTGGTCCGCCTGAAGTGGCTGGACGGCCCGCTGTTCGACCTGGTCGGCAAGCTCACTGCGAAACCCTGCTGGAAACTGCTGGGTGAGGCGGCCCGCGAGCGCGTCGAGGCCTACGACGGCACTCTCTACTTCAGCGACGTCTGGTTCTCCGATCGCGGCGTCCGCGCGGTCCTCGAAGAAGTCGAAGAGAGCCTCAAGAGCGGCTACCTCGGAATGAAGTTCAAGATCGGCCGCGGCTGGAAATGGATGGAGCGCGAGGCCGGCCTGCGCCGCGACATCGAGGTCCTGAAGGCGGTCCGCAAGCTCGCCGGGCCGAAGGTCAAGATCCTGGCCGACGCCAACAACGGCTTCCGTGACGACTTCGAGAGGGCCTGGCGGCTGATGGCGGAGACCGCCGAGGCGAAGCTCCACTGGATGGAGGAGATTTTCCCCGAAGACGTGGCGCTCTACACCCGCCTGCGCGAGCTTATGGCCAAAGCCGGCATCCGGACCCTGATCGCGGAGGGAGAAACGGTGCGCGAGCCGGAGGCCCTCGCGCCTTTACTCAAGCCGCAGCGTCTGGTGGACGTGCTCCAGTTGGACATGCGCGTGGGCGGTTTTCTCGGCAACCTCCAGATGACCCGTTTGGGTGAGCCGGCGGGCGCCGTCACCGTGCCCCACAACTGGGCCTCGCGGGTGGGCCTGCTGATGGGCCTGCACATGGCGAAGGCGGTTCCGAGCGTCGTCGCGGCCGAGGACGACCGCTCCAGTTGTGACGTCCTGATGGCCGATGGATACGGCTTCCGCCAAGGCCACTACTCACTGCCCGACTCCCCCGGCCTGGGGCTGCTGGTGGATCAGAAGATCTACGACGCCAAGTGCCGGCCGAAGGAGATCACCCTGGAGATTTCGTAAGGGCGGGGCATGGCTCGCCCCTACCCGGCGGCGGCTATCGGTACCTGGCCGAAGCGGCGCTCGCGGGCGCGGAAGTCTCTGAGGGCGGCTTCCAGGTCGGCGGCCTCGAAATCGGGCCACATCCGCCGGGTGAAGTGGAGCTCGGCGTAGGCGCATTCCCACAGCAGGAAGTCGCTGAGCCGCTGCTCGCCGCCGGTGCGGATCAGCAGATCCACGTCGGGCGCGGGATCCGAGGCGTGCATGGCCTGCCCGAGCAGGGCGGCGAACTGCTCCCTGGAGACCAAGCCCGCGCCGTTGACCAGGCTGGCGGCGCGCAGGATGGCGTCCCGGGCCGAGTAGTCTACGGCGATGCGCAGATCCATAGTTGTGCCGGCGGCGGTGGCCACCTCGCAGGCGGCTATCGCCTCGCGCAGCTCTTCGGGCAGGCGGTCCCGCCGGCCGATGACGCGGACACGGACGCCGTGCTCGACGGAGCGGGCCGTCTCCTGGCGCAGGTGCTCGTCGAAAAGCTCCATCAACGTGGAGACCTCGGCGGCGGGGCGCTGCCAGTTGTCGGAGGAGAAGGCGTACAAAGTCAGGGCACGTATGCCCAGCTTGGGCGCGGCTTCGACCACCCGGCGCACGGCATGTGCCCCGGCGCGGTGCCCGGCCACGCGGGGCAGGCCGCGCGCGGCGGCCCAGCGCCCGTTGCCATCCATGATGATGGCCACGTGCAACCCGGGACTTTCTACCAACTGCAAATTACTTTTCATGGCAAAGTCAGCACCCAAAAAAACTCGGCCGGTTCCTATCGTTCCCGCGTCGCGCGGATCAGCGCCTCCATGTGATCCAGGTACCGCTCCAGAGCGCGCCGCCCCTCCGCCGTCAGCCGGTACTCGGTCTTGGGCAGCCGTCGGTCGAAGTACTTCGCGCAGGCCACGTAACCGGCCTCTTCCAGCTTGCGGGCGTGCACGCTCAAGTTACCATCGGTCGTTTTGAGCAGCCTCTTGAGATCGTTGAAAGTCAGCGTCGCGTTGACCGCCAGCGCGCTGACGATTCCCAGCCGCATCCGCTCGTGGATCAGGCGGTCCAGGGCAGGGGCGCCGCCCTGGGCAGCGCGGCCGTCGAGGGCTGGCAACGTTCGGGGTTCCGCCCGGACCCGGCGCGCCGCGGACGAGGAGGCCACGCCTGCCTTAGCCACCGTACCTCCTGGCGATAATCACCCCAAAGACCACGTGCAGGCCGCCGAAGGCCAGGGCCATCAGCCAGTTTCCCCAGGCTGCGGGGGCCAATAAGGCCGCGGCGCCCAGCAGCATGAAACACATTCCCATCACCGGAACGATGCGGATGGAAAAGGCGCCGCCCGTCACGATGCCGGTGCCGTACAGCAGCAGCAATGTCCCGGGAAGCAGGGCGTCGCTGCCCGCGCTGTAAAGGCCGGCGGTCAGCAGGGCTCCCACCAGCATGGGCGGCGAGAAACTGAGGGCGAAGCGCTTTCCGGGCATCGAGAACAGCGGGGCCTTCGAGGCCCGGGCCTTTCGCACCGTGGCTCCTCCGGCGATCAGGAAGGCCAGCAGGGCTTCCCCGAGCCAGACGGCCAGCCAGACCAGGCGGGTCCGCCCGTTCGCCAGGCAGGCCGCTCCCAGCGCGGTGATCCCTACCGCCGCCAGGCCCCACCCGGAAATGGCCGTGAAAGCTGTGGCGCGCTCCATGGTGTCACGGATGAACTGGAGGTTGTCCAGGGCGTGGGAATGCAGCGGGGTGGGCTCGCGTCTGGGGAAGCGGAGGGGCCGAACCATGCCCATGGGACCAGGATAGCGGCGTGGCGCGGTCTTGTCAAGTACTTTGTGATGCAAAGTAGGAACCCTTCTCCCCGCTCACAGCCAGTACTGCCAGGCCCCGGCCAGCAGCACGTACGCCGCCAGGCAGCCGTTGGTCACCGCGTGAGCCAGGATGCAGTCGGCCAGGTTTCGCGTGCGCACCACCCACCAGTTATAGGCCACCCCGGCCGCCAGGCCCACGTCCCAGTAGGGGCCATGCTCGGAGGCGAACAGCGCGGCGGAGATCCAGAAAGCGCTTCTGGCGTAGGCGCCCAGGGGAACGGCGGCGAACTCCCGCGAGATCAGCCAGCGCATCAGCCAGCCTCGCCAGAACAATTCCTCGGCCACCGGGACCACCAGCGCTGAGCCTGCCACCCGAAAGACCAGGAAGAGCGGGTCGGCGCGGGACTCCGGGGGCAGGGCGCTAAGGGCCCCGCCGACAAGCGGGTTGTTGAAGAGCCAGGACTGCCGGTAGGCGGGCCACAGCAACTCGGGGAGGATCCAGATCACGAACACGGCCGCGCCGACCAGGATGCTGAAGCCGGGGCGCCTGGGGCGCCAGGGAATCAGGCGGCGGGAGAACGCCAGCAGCAGCAGGGCCGCGGCCAGCACCCGCGCCGGATAGGCGGCCCGCGGATCTAGTCCCAGGTATTGGCTTGCCGCGATCAGCCCCAGCCAGGCGGCAAAGGGCGCGATGAAGCGCCAAGCCGCCGGCCCCGCTCGATTCCCGGCTGCGCTCCGGTCGGCCAAAGTCTCTCCGCCGCTCCGTCAGCTCAGCCGGGCCAGGAATTCTTTGATCTGGGCGGCTTCTTCCGGGGAGGGTTTGCTCTGCAAAGCGGACTGAGCCTCCTTGCGGGCCTGGGGCTTGTCCCCCTTCTGGAAGAGGGCCATGGCGAGGTGAAAGCGGTAGGTGGAATTGCGTGGCTGCTTGGTCACCAAGTCGCGGAAGATCTCGATGGCGTTGTCGCTCAAGTTCTTCTTGATGTAGATCCAACCCAAGGTGTCGGCCACGTTGAGATCCTGGGGCAGCTTCTGCTTGGCCCGCTGCGCCATGCCCAGCGCCCGGTCCAGATCGCCGCCGGTTTCGGCGATCATGTAGGCCAAGTTGTTGAGAGCGATAGGGTTATCGGGCTGGAGTTTCAGAATCTGCTCGTAGATGCCCCGGGCCTCGGTCTTCTTGCCGAGGCTGTCCAGAGATACGGCCAAGGGCACATAGGGCGTCGGATCGTTCGGGCTGAGCTCCTTGCCCTTTCGGAAGTACGTCACGGCCGAGGCGACATCTCCTTTGCGCCGGTAGGTTTCGCCGATGCTGATGAGCAGTTGAGTGGACTTGGGGTTGCTCTCCAGAAGCTTCTGGTAGTGGGCGACGGCAGCGTCATACTGGCCGGTGCGAACTTGCAGGTTGGCTACTCCTATCCGGAGGTCCACCCGCTCGGGGTGCTTCGCCAGCTCGGCACTCAGGAGTTCGATACCTTTGTCGAACTGGCTCTGGAGCGCGTAGACTTCCGACAGCGCCATCACGGCGCGCAAATCGCCGGGGCGACTCCGATACAGCTTGCCCAGGACCTCCTCAGCCTCCTTATACCGCCGCTCGTTCAAGTCCAAGATGGCCAGATGAAGCACCGCTTCGGCGGAGCCGGGATCCTGTTTGAGGGCCTCCATGATCTGCTCACGAGCCCGCCCGAAGTCCCGCGTACCGATATGAGCCTGGGCCCGGATGAGCCGGGCCCCGGTGTTGCGCGGGTCGAGTTCCAGAATCTCCTGGGTGGTTTGCAGCGCCGCGCCGAAGTCGGGTCGGGACAAACTGATCCGCGCCAGGGCCAGCTTGGCCGGAATGAAGCTGGGGTTGATCTTGACGGCCTCCTGGAGTTGGGTCTGGGCCTGGATGAAATCCCCCTTGGCCGCCAGCGCGCGCGCCAGATTGAAGCGCAGTACGGCGTTTCTGGGCAAGCGGCTGACCAGGGCTTGCAGCTCGGTGATAGCCGTCCGGACTTGATCCGGGTGCGCGGTGTCGATCAAGAGGCCGGCGCGCATGGCTTTAGCGTTGTCGTCGCGCGGGTCGTTCTTGAGGATCTCCTCGAGCGCCTGCATGGCTTCCCCGCGCCTATCCTGCGCCACGAGCGTTTCGGCGATTCTCAGCCGCAGGGCCGGGGCCTGCTTGGAATCGGCTTGAATGCCTTTCTGGTAGTAGCGCGTGGCGGCGTCGAACTCCCGCAAACGCCTGTAGAAGTCTCCCACCAGCGCGTAGGCGGTCGGAAAATCCTGGGGCCGGGCAATCATCTTTTCCAAAGCCGCCTGCATCTCCGTCCGGCGCTGTGTCCCGGCGTAGAAGGTGGCCAACTCCAGCAGGGCGAGCGCGTTCTTAGGGTTGTTGGCCGCCTTGGCGTTCAGGATGTTCCCGGCCTCCTCCAGACGGTTCGTCCGCATGTAATGCCTGAACAGCAGATCGTAGACCGGAGTGAAGGTCTTTTCCTTCTGGATCAGGGCCAGTCCCAGCTTCTCGGCTTCCGCGCCCTGCCCCTCCAGTAGCATCGCCTGGGCCAAGGCCACCGTAACGCCGGGTTCGAAGGGCCGAATCTGCTGGGCGCGACCGAGGACCTCGATGGCCTCCTTGTACTTGTTATCGGCCCGCAACAACAGGTAACCTCTCAGCCGCAGGCCGTCGATCGATTTGGGATCCTGTTCCAGCAGCGAGTTGGCCAGGCTGTCGATTTCCTGCCGCAGATTCGTGGGTTTCCGAGGGTCGCCGAGGTAGGCCAGCAGTAGGATGTCGGCCAGCTTCGCCTGGGCGTCGGTGTTGCCCTTCTGGAGTTCGACGGCGCGCCGCAAAGCCCGGATGGCGTCCAGCATATAGCTGCGGCCCATCCTCAGCTCAGCCAGGCCCAGGCGATAGTACGCCTCCCCGAAGCGCCGGTCTTTGCCCAGGGCGTTCCGGTACATGATGACGGCTTCCTTGTACCGACCCTTCTGGAAATACCGGTTTCCGCTCTCCAAGTACTTCTGCTTGGCCACGTTGGGATCGCGGCTGCAAGACCAGCCGCCCACCAGCAGAAGCGCCACCAAGCCCAAAGCGCGTAGTCGCATGGATGTCCTCGTGCTTAGTCCATCATAGAATGACAGATCCGTCGGCGCAAGAAAGCCACACCGCCAAATTGAGGCGCGGCCGGGCCGGGCTCAGCGCACCGCCACGCGCGGGACCACCGGCCCGCTCGGAGGACTATCCACGCCGCCGATGCGAACGGTCACCGGCAGGTCGTCCCCACGCATGTGATCTCCGGGCACGTAGATGTTGATCTGGTTCACGCCTATCTGGCCGGGGGCCAAGCCGCTCCATTCGACGATCATCTCCGCCTGCTTGTAGTCTGATCGGCCGAAAAACACCTGAACCTTATCCGTGACTGCCAGGGGGGAGCTGGGCGCGGGCATGCCGGCGGTCACCCTGCCGCCCTTGGTCGCCCCCAGGCCGGTGCCGTAGATCACCAACTGCTCGTCGCGCTCGGCGGGCTCCTGCGGGGTCACGGGGCGGCCGTCGGCGTGATAGATGGCGGCCTGCCCGCTCGGAGGATCGACGAAGACCGCCGGCGCGTACTTCGAGACGGTCAGCGCGTAAGACGGGGAGACGGTTTTCTGCCGGTAGGAGCGCACCAGCACGGTGTAGCGGCCGGGGGCGAACTCCGGGGGTACCTGGGCGTTGATCTGCTGCGGGGAAGTCATGACCAGCGGCAGCGGCCGGTTGTTGGCGGTGACGCACACCCCGCCCAGCAAAGAGGGCAGGGGGCTGCTGCGGGCGATCTCCTGGCTGCCCAGGTTGCGTCCGAAGGCGGAGACCAACTGGCCGGGCGCCACGCTGGTCTGGTAGCTGGCCGTGCTGACGAAGCCGCGGGGATTGATCTGGGGCTGGTCGGTCCGGGCCGGAGTGTCCAGCGGGACGACGCTCAAACCGCTGGTGGTGATCACATAGGCGGCCGAGCCGGAGGGATCCACGGCCATGGTTCGTCCGTTGATGCCAGTTTGCGCGGAGGTGGGGCCGGTGGTGGCGGCCAGAGGGCCTTCCACGGTCGCCGCCGTCTTCAGCGTCATCCCGGAGTTGACGTCCACGATCTCCACGCTGTAGCTGTCTGTGAGCAGGGCGTTAGCGGTGAGGCGCACCGGCTGCATCAGGCGGGCGAAAGTGGTAGCCCCCAGCGGCGCCAGCGCCGCCACCGGGCGGGCGTAGGTCTGCTGCTCGCCGCCGCGCCCGGCCGGGCCAGGGACGGTGGGCGCCGACCCGACCGGTGTCAGCGCCTGGTTCAGGATCAAGCCGTTGACCACGTAGTACTGGCCGCGCGGGCCGGCGGCCAAGGCTCCGTACAGCCCTTGCCTGGTGTTGACTGGCGAGACGCCCTGAGTCTGGTTGGTGAAGGCCTGGCGGCTCATCACAAAGTCGTCGTTGGTGGCATCGTACAGGTAGGCGTTGCCGTCGCCGGCCAGCAGCAGGATGTACTCGCCGCCGGGGGTGGCTACCATGGTGCGCGCCGCCGGGATGGTGCGCGGCCGGCCGGCGGAATCGGCGCCGATGACGGCGCTAACCCCGCGCGGCACCACCGTCTTGCCGATCACCTGCCACAGGGTGCCGTTGTTCATAACCACTTGCAGGCCGCTCAAACCCGCGGCGATGACCTGCGGGGTGACTATCGCCGCGCTGGCGTTGAACGGGATGGGCGGGAAGAGCACTCTGCCGACGACTTCGCCCTTGTTCAGGTCCACGATGCTGATGAACTCCCCTCCCGTGTTGGCCACATACAGGGTGTTGCCGTCCGGGGTCAGCGCCACCGAGCGCGGCAGTTGTCCCACCTTGATGGGGGCCAGGAAGCGCCGCGCGCGCATATCGAAGACTTCCACCCGGTTCAACCCCGAGTTGGCGATGTAGAGACGCTGGCGCGTGGTGTCACTGGCCAGGTCTACGAGGCCTTCCAGCAGGGCCGGCCCCACGGCCACCGGGATCACGTCGGCGCTGGCCTCCGTGTTGCGGAAGTTCTGGTAAACATTCACCGTGGGCGGGATGTTGATGGCCTCCGGGGCCTGGATCAGGAAGGTATGCGGCGGCGCCAGCGTACCCGGCGAGTTCGCCGCGGCTGCCGAGCTGAAGCTGAAGTTGAGGACCGGCCCATCGGGCGCCTGTTGGACGGTGACCCGCGGCGCCGTCTGCGTGAGGGCGGACTGCTGCTGGGTGGTGGCGGCGCCCCCGGGCACATTGACCGGCGTGCCGGTGGTGGGAGTCTGCGGCATGATGATGATAATGGCGCCCCCAGGCGCGCCCCCGCCCGGCCCGCCGATTCCTCCCAGGCCCTGCGGTCCGGTTTGCGGCAACTGGACCAGCGAAGCGGTGGCGGTCATCCGGCCCGAGCCGAGATTGCGAACCTTCACTGACGCCGTCCGGCTGTCGCCCATCGCCCCGCATTGGTCGTTTTTCAGCAGCGCCACTTGCGTCTCGGGCATGGCGATGGGGTATTGAAGGGCGGTGGCAATGGGAATGATCATGAGGCCGGACTCCGACAGGGCGTAAATAGCGCCGCCGTCGGAGGAGATCACACACTTGCCCACCAGGTTCTCCGGCAACTCCAGGCCGAACTGGATCAGCAGATTGTCGGGGTCGTTCACCAGCAACTGGCTGACGTTGGCGCGGGCCGGCGGATTCTCGGTCGGGGCGATGTTGAAGGCCGAATACAACCCCGAGCCGTCCGGCGAGAACACGCTGCCGCCCTGGTTCTGCTGGAGGTTGAAGTTGGCGGCCGCGGTGGACGGGAAGACGAACGGCGCGTTGGCGGAGTTCTGCTGCGCCAGCACGGCCAACGTCTCGGTGTCGAACAGAGTCAGGCCGGCCATGAACTTGGACCCGTCCGGAGAAACCGCGAGCACGGTGGAGATACTGCCCACCGTCCGGCTGCGCAGCACCGTCGCCGAGGCCACTTCGTAGACGAAGACCACGCGGTTACCGCCGCTGATGTTCAGGCCGATGATACGGTCGCCGCTGCGGCTGGCGATCAACTGGCTGCGGGAGGACAGGAAGGGCCTCCCCGAGGGCGGGGGCAGTTGCGGAGGCGTGGCCGCCGGGGGCGCCAACACCACGTTGGCGATGCTGTTCGTGAAGATGGCGGTGGGGTCATAGAGCAGCAGGGTGTTGGCCGAGTTGTTCGTGCCGGTGCCGATGGTGGTGATCAGCACGCGCTCGTCTTTGCCCACCGCCACCCCTTCGGGCTTGGCCGGCAGGCTGACGCTCTTGATAGACGCCATCTGGTCCAAGTCGATAGTGTCCAGAGCCGAGCCGTCGTAAGCGGTGACGTAGAGGTACTGCCCGTTGCGGGACATCGCCGCCGCCACCGGGAGCCGGCTGGTGCGTATGGGGCTCAGCAGGCGGCGTTGCGCGATCGAGTACACCTCGACCTGGCTTAGCGCGCTGTTGACCAGGTAAAGGCGCCTGCGGGCCTCGTCCAGAACGATATCGGCAGCCCCGCCGACCAGCGGGACGACGGTCCCGAAGGTGGCTGCCCAACTGCTTGATAAGAAGAGACTGGCCAGCGCCAGCCAGCGAAATCGGCTCATCCCTACACTGCTGCCCACCTCAGTACAACCCCCTGTCGTCGGCAAAGTTGTGGGCGCCGCGTGGGACATGCTTCAGCTTGTCCAGTGTGGCTCACTGAGAGCTCTGCCCTCGGCAGCGGGCTACCGCTGCTCGCCAGCCCTTGAACAGTTCCTCCCGGCGCCCGGCATCCAGTTGCGGCTCGAAGACCCGCTCCACCTGCCAGAAGCCCTCCACCTCCTCAACGCTTTTCCAGAAGCCGGTCGCCAGGCCGGCCAGGTAGGCGGCGCCCAAGGCGGTCGTCTCGATGTCGGCGGGGCGGACGATGGGACAGCCCAGCATGTCGGCCTGAAACTGCATCAGGAAGTTGTTGCCGGCGGCGCCCCCATCCACACGCAGTTCCCTGAGCTTCTGGCCCGCATCCGCCTCCATGGCCTGAACGAGTTCCCGCGTTTGGTAGGCGATGCTCTCCAGGGCCGCCCTGACGATATGGGGGCGCCCGGTGGCGCGGGTCAGCCCGGTGATGATTCCCCGCGCGCCGGAGTCCCAGTGGGGCGCGCCCAGCCCGACGAACGCCGGGACGAAATAGACCCCGGCGGTGTCCGGCGTCGAGGCGGCCAGCGTCTCTGACTCGGCGGCGGTCCGGATCAGGCCAAGTTGGTCGCGGAGCCACTGAATCGCGGCGCCGGCTATGAATACGCTGCCCTCGATGGCGAACTGGGCGCCGCGGTCGGTCGAAGCCGCCCGCGTGGCCAGCAGCCCGTGGTGCGAAACGGGAGCACGGCCGCCGGTGTGCATCAGAGCGAAGCAGCCGGTGCCGTAAGTGTTCTTCGAGAGGCCGGGCCGGAAACAGGCTTGGCCCACCAGCGCCGCTTGCTGATCGCCAGCCAGGCCGGCGATGGGCCACTCGGCGCCCAAGTGCTCCGCCCGGCAGGTTCCCACGACGGCGCTGGAAGGCTCAATCCGCGGCAACATCGCGCGCGGCACGTCAAAGATGCTCAGCAGGTCGTCGTCCCAGTCGCCGGTTTCCAGGTTCATGAGCATGGTTCGGGAGGCGTTGGAGGGGTCGGTCACGTGGACCGCCCCGCCGGTCAGGTTCCAGGCCAGCCAGGTGTCCACCGTGCCGAACAGGAGTTGGCCGTCGCGGGCCTTGGCGGGCGCCTCGGGCACGTGATCCAGGATCCAGCGCAGCTTGCTGGCCGAGAAGTAGGCGTCGATTACCAGTCCCGTCTTGGCGGTGACGAGACGGGCGTGGCTGGAGTTTGCCAGCTCCCGGCACCAGTCAGCGGTTCGGCGGCACTGCCAAACGATGGCCGGCCCGACAGGTTCCCCGGTGGCGCGGTCCCAGACGATGGTGGTCTCGCGCTGGTTGGTGATCCCCACCGCGCCCACCGAGCCGGGCGCCGCGCCGGTGCGCTCCAGCAGCCGCCGGGCGGCGGTTAACTGCGCGGTCCAGATCTGCCGGGGGTCCTGCTCGACCCAGCCGGGCTCGGGGAAGCGGCAATCGACGGGGCTCGATTCCATGCCCACGCGCCGGCCTTGTTCGTCGTAAAGCGCCGCCCGCGCGCTGGTAGTTCCTTCGTCCAGAGACAATATGAATTGCACTTCCGCATTATACGTGCAGTCCGCCCGCGCGGTCATGTTCTAATGTGTTCATGTCAAAGCTGACCGCCTCCTTGGTATTGTGTCTGCCGCTGGCCGCAGGCCAGCCCAGCGAGATGCCCCGCCACGTCCTCGGCGCCTCGCAGCCGCTGACCGCCGTGAGCGCCGCGCCTGCCCGCGCTGTCGCGCAGGACTACGCCAGGGCACTGGCCCTTTCTCATGGTTTGGCGCCGGAGGATCTGGCCGGCCTGTACGTGGTGAAGGAGTATCGCACCCAGCACAACGGCGTCACGCATCTGGTCTTCCGGCAGCAGTTTCAGGGGGTGGACGTCTACAACGCCGAGTGGACGGTGAACGTGGACTCCGACGGCCGGGTGCTCAACGCCGGCGGAGCGCTGGCGCGCCGGCCTGCGGAGGACCTTGCCGCTCCCGTTTCTGCCTCGGCGCCGGCGGCGCGTCGTGCCGCGGCTCGCGCGGTGCGCTCGCGATCAGCGGAGCAGATCGGAGGCCGGGCGGTGTGGTATCGCGTGAACGGGCTGCTGCGGCCGGCCTGGGTCTTCTCGATATGGGACGAGAATGGTATCGACCGCTACGCCACCGTGGTGGACGATGTGACGCAGGAGGTCCTGGCCAAGACCAACCTGACTTTGTACCAGTCTGCCCCGCGCGGCCTGGTCTTCGAGCGGGGCAGCCCGCAGCCCAACCCGGCGCCGGGCGCCAGGCTGAGCGCCCCGCCGCCATATGTGGAGCGCACGCTCCAGCCTTTCGCCGGCGATCCGAAGGCTTCGCCGCGCGGATGGGTGAGCGGGACGGCCACCGTGGGCAACAACGTCGTGGCCGCCCACAATCCGCTGGGCATCGAGTTCCTGGAAAACCCCATTCCGGCGGTTTCTCTGAGCAGAGATTTCAGCTTCCCGCTGGAGCTCGGCCCGGGCGCGCCCAATCCCATGCGATTCAAGGACGCCGTCACTGCGAACCTGTTCTATTGGTCCAACCGCGCTCACGACCTTTTCTACGAGTTGGGCTTCGACGAGGCCGCGGGCAACTTCCAGCAGGACAACTACGGCTGCGGCGGCGCGGGCGGCGACCCCATGATCGCCTTCAGCCAGTTCGGCGCTGCCGGCGCCTCCAGCGCGGCGCTCAACAACGCCTTCTTCACTACCACCTGGTATGGCGACGACGGCGCTCCCGCCTCCATCAACATGTACCTGGGCGTAGCCGGGCAGGAGGGCGTCTTCAGCGACGGGTCGTTGGACGCCGCGGTCATCCTTCATGAATACACTCACGGGGTAAGCAGTCGCCTGGTGAGGCAGAATTACGACTATTATCAAGGCGGCGCGATGGGCGAGGGCTGGAGCGATTTCTTCAGCCTGGAATTCACCGTCCCCGAAGGCGCGCCCCCGGACGGCAGTTACCCGCAGGGCGAGTACCTGTTCCAATTGTTCGGCACCGGCATTCGCACCCGGCCCTACTCGACCAACCTGGAAATCGACCCGCTCACGTTCAAGAGCCTGGGGCGGGTGCGCAGCGCTCCTGAAGTCCATGCCGACGGAGAAATCTGGATGGAGGCGCTCTGGGAGATGCGCGGCAACCTGATCGGGCAGTTCGGCGAGCGCGAAGGTCGCCGGCGCGCGCGCCTGCTGGCGATCGACGGCATGAAGCTCTCGCCGCCCGCTCCCACCATGGTGGACATGCGGGATGCCATCCTGCTGGCCGACCGTGTGGATTTCTCGGGCGCCAGCCAGCCGCAGATCTGGGCCGCATTCGCCAAGCGCGGCCTGGGCGTGCTGGCGCAGAGCGCCGACGCCGATTCCATCCACATCCTGGCCAGCTTCGAAACGCCGTCGCCGGTTGCTTCGATGCGGTTCTACGAAGACCGTTATGTGCTCGGGGAGACCGTGCGCCTGGTGCTCCAGGACGCCAACAGCACGCTGCCCGCGGTCGAGGTCCGGGTGGTGAGCAGCTCGGGGGATCTGGAGACTGTGCTGCTGCGCCGGACCGGCAGCGTGTACGCGGGTTACATCCCCATGACGGGATCCTATCTTGTCTCCAGCATGGACGGCGCTCTGGAGGCGATCCCTTGGGATTTCATCACCGCCTACTATGTGGACCCGGACGCCGGCGGCGCCTACCGCCTGATCGAGACCAGCGTCCAGGTGCACCCGGGATACTATGCCGCCGCGTCCGCCTCCGCGCCGCCTTTCGTCTCCGCAGACGAACGTGCTCTGTTCGCGCCCCCCAGCGGAGTGCGGACGACCGGCCTGAGTACTCGCGTCACGCTGCCCTTCGCCTTCCCGTTTTTCGGCAACACCTATACCGCGGCCTGGGTCTACGGTGACGGCCTGCTGGCGTTCGACCTGCCGAAGTACGCCCCGTGCAACGACTGGGATTCCCTGGCCCTCACCAACGGCATCGCGCCGATGTGGATGGATCTGGCTTACGGCGGCAGCGCGCAGAAGAACGAAAACGTCTATATGAGCACGGGCCCGGGCCCGGTCACTCTCCGTTGGGTCGCCGAGACCGCGGCGGTGTCGGCGCTGTCGAGACCCAGTCCGGTGAGCTTCTCGGCCACGCTGTTCGAGGATGGGCGCATTGAACTCCGGTACGGCGAGGGCAACAAGAGCCTGCTCAACAGCGCCTCGCTGGCGGCCTCCAGGGGATGCCCGGTGAGCGGCCCGACGGTCGGGATTTCCAACGGCCACGAAACCTACATCCACACCCCCAGCAGCCATAACGGCCGCCCGGACCTCGAAAACGCCTACGTCCTGACCTTCGAGCCGCCCTTCGGGAACTCGTCTCTCCCGGTGGGCCTGGTGGAATCCCCGGCCGCCGGCCAGCGCTACCCGGGTGTGCTCACAGTGCGCGGGATTGCTTACGACGAGACCGCGGCCATCACCCGCCTGGACGTGCTCATCGACCGGGTGGCGCGCGCCCGCACCTCGGTGAGCGTCTGGCGCTCCGACTTCTGCGCCACGCAGAAGGTCCCCGGCTGCCCGCTGGTGGGCTTCAGCGCCGTCCTGAACCTGGCGAGCCTGGGCCTGGCGCCGGGGCAACACGCTCTCCAGATACGCGCCACCAACTCCCGCGGCGGCTTCACGGATTTCCCTGCCGAGCCGGTGGCGTTCTTCCTCGATCCCGAGGAGCCCCGGCCGGCCACGGGCGCCCTCGAGGGCATCCGGGACGGGGCGGAACTCTCCGGGAGTGTGGACTTGAAGGGCTATGCGTACGTCAAAGACCTTCGCGTTCTCGGTGTGGCAGTCATGCTTGATGGCGTGACTTACGGGGCGGCCACCTATGGCCAGAGGCGCGACGATGTCTGCGGCCCGCTCGATCCGAAGCCGCCCAACTGCCCCAACGTGGGCTTCACTTATCGCCTCAACACCCGGTCCACCTCCTTGCCGCTGCCCAACGGCACGCACGCGCTGCAAATCCGCGTGCGGGACCAAGCGGAGCGCTACACCCTGATCCCGGAGACGCCGCTGACCGTAGTCGTGAACAACCCCGTGAACCAGCTTCCCCAGGGCGTGCTGGTTGCGCCGCGGCCCAATGAGAAGCTCAGCGGCAAGGTCAAGGTCAGCGGCTACGCCTGGGACCCGGACGGCAAGGTGACCGCGGCGTCTTTGTACATCGACGGCAGCAGCTACACGGCGCTGCGCTACGGTCTGGCGCGTCCCGAGGAGTGCGCGCAACTGACCGGCGTCAGCGCATGCCCCAACATCGGCTTCGAGGGCGAGTTGGACACGCGGGAACTGGCCAACGGCCCCCACGTGCTGGGCGTGCGGATCCTGGATAGCTCCGGAGCCGCGGTCTTCGTCCCCGCGCTGGTGCGCTACGGCATGAACGTGTTCATCGAGAACTGAGCGCCACCCGAACACCGGGGCAGTATTCCACGCTGCAAACAGAGCACCTACCCAACCGTGGGACAGGCGGTTTCGCCTGTCGCCCACGGGAAATATTCGACTGCCGCAGACATCTTCCCCACTGGCAGCCAGAGCAGGCCTTTGTGTTCCTGTGGGTGCGCACCGAGGCGGAACTGGAGAAGATCGGGCGTCACATTGAGCACAATCCGGTGGCGGCCGGGCTGGCGGCGGCGGTGGAAGATTGACCTTTGTCAAGTGCGCGGGCGACAGGCGAAACCGCCTGTCCCAAGCAGCAGTCACCACCCCTGAGCAGATAGATCTAGAAACCGCAGGGGCCGGCACGAGTGCCGGCTCGATGGGCCGCAACTGTAAAGACCCCTGTGAGAGAGCGGGCTAGCGCGGGGTTATCTCGAAAGGTATGGCCGGCAGCGTGCCCAGTGGTATGCGCCGTCTGTTCGCTGGCGCCGGTTGGGTTCCAGGGGCAGGCGTTCTCTCCCCGAACATGTTGACGATCAGGTTTCCTTTCAGTCCCGGTTTGACTTTTGCGGCATCACACTCCAGCACAAACTCCGCTCTATCCTGGGTCAATGAGGGTTCCCGCACGGCAATGCCTTCAGCCGGTTCACTCAGCTCGAACTGAACCCTGCTAAGGGTCCTGAGTACAGGCATGGCAATCTGAGCCCGAGCTGTTCCGCCGGCGGGGATTTTCAACGGCCGCTCGGCAAAAATTCTGAGCGCAGCCTGCGAGGGTCCGCGTCCGGTCACTCGAACCTTCAGGTCCTTCGCGGGGACAAGATGACGGTAGGCGAAGGCCTGCGTCATTTCGTCCGCAGGAACCGCCCGCCGCATGATCTGCTGTCCCTGGATCATCGTGCGGCCTTCCAGAGAAAGGCTTAAAGGCTCCTTCAGAGGCGTCGGCGGAACGGTCAACGTGAGCTGCACCTTCTCCTGATTGGCCGGCACCAAGCCGCCGCTCAAGGTGAAGCCCTTGGGAGCGTCCTTCAAGGCCAGCGCGATCTCTCCGGAAAACCCATCCTTCCGCAAGGCATAAACGGTGATGGGGATGGTCGGGCCGACCAGGGCGTTCAAGGCGGACGGCACGACCCGTAGCTCGAAATCGGGGCGCGGCCGGCCGATGCGCAAGCGGTAGGCATACTCGGCCCCGCCCTTCCGCTGCGCGTCGCCGAGGTGAACATAGTAGGTTCCGTTGGCCGGCAGGGTGGCAGTGAGCAGCGAATCCGCGTGGTGCGTCTCCAGCCCCGAGCCCTTGTCTTCATGATCGTCGTTGAAGGCCAGTTGCCGGCCCTGGGCGTCGGTCAGCTTAAGCACGGAATCGAGCGGAGAATCGAGCCTGCGCGCGTAGACTTCCGCGACTACCGCGTCGCCGGCGCGACCTTTGAAACTGAATACGTCCCCATCGCCCGGCTGGTCAATGCGGCCGTTCATGATGATAGGAAGCTTGACCTTCTGCGCTTTCTTTGGAGAGTTGTTCGGCTCCTTCTCGAGGCGTTCCGGCAGCGTATCCACCATGAAGGGCGCGACGTTAGAAACTAGTTCCCCTTTGCGTACGGAAAGCGGATAGATTCCCGGCCCTTTGCCTTTGGCGTTCATCGTCAGTTTGTTCAGCGGGAGATTCCAGCCCTTAAGCTCGACCTTGGTCCGGGCGCCGGCTCGGCCGCCCAGCGGGAAAATGCCGGTCACAAACGGTAGTTCACCGAGCGCGATGCGATAGACGAAATCCTCCCGGCCCCGGTAGAGGGCGTCCCTGATCTCGATGACATAATCGCCATCCTCGGGGATCACATAGTGGAGGACGGGATCGGGATGGAAGCGGTAGTCGTCGTCGTAGGCCAGTTCTTTCCCCTGGGCATCGCGAAGCGTCAAGGTTGCCTGGAACCAGCCCGGAACGGCGTCGGCCAGATACGGCATCAACTCCCGCGCGCTGGCGGCGACCACCACCTGCTGACCCTTGCGCGCCGGAAAGCGATACCGGTCCGCATCGCCCGGCGCGTATTGCTGTAGCCGGCGCACCATCAGCCGATACTGAACGACGCTGCCGGGCACGACGCGGCCGTTTACTGTGGCGGGCAGCGTGATGCTTGTCTCCACATCGGCCGGGCTGGTTTTGGCCTCCTTCTCGCGGAATTCGGGCAGACGGCCCACGCAGAAGACCAGCGGGTTCGACAGCCCGAGCGGGGTCATCAACCGCAACTCTCGCTCGCCAGGCTCCGCATCCGGCGCCGCGGTAACTTCGAGAGTGACGACCTGCCGAAGTGCGGGATTGGCGTTTCGGTTTACGGAGTCGGCGATTTTTTCCCGTATAGCCGCAAGTTCCTTCAGAACCGCCGCGTTCCTCTCCTTCTTTTGCAGCTCTTGCGCCCGGTCTCGCAACGCCACGATCTGCTGGGGCGTCAGAGGACTGTCCAGCTCGCCGACGGCGGCCTGAATGCCGGCGCCGGAGATATAGGCTTTCGTCACGCCATCCAGAAACTGCCCGCCGGCCTTGACCTGGAACGTATCGCCCTGGCGGCCGCCGGCGGGATATGCGTAACCGATATGAGGGGCGTTTTGCTGCGCATCGACCGATGGGATGATCGCGAGAAAAGGAGCCAGCCAATAAGTCACAAGCCGTAGCGGTTTCACGGAACGCTCCAGAGCCTACATGATTTCTGTCAGACGCCCGCCGGTGTTGACGCCGTCGGCGGCGGTGGGCGTGACGCGGGGGTCGAGGCCCTCGGGATGCGGCAACTTCCCGTCCGGGTCGATACCGAGCAGTTCATAGATACTGCCGATCAGATCGCAGGGATACACGGGGCGGTCCTTCACCTCTTCGCCTCTCGAATCCGATGCCCCGATGACGCGGCCTCCTTTGAAGCCGCCGCCGGCGACCACGGCGGAGAAAACATCGCCGTAATGGCCGCGTCCGCCATTCCACGGCGGCTCCCACTGGACCTTCGGGGTTCTGCCGAATTCGCCGCTCCACCAGATGATAGTGCTGTCGAGCAAACCGCGATCCGACAGATCCTGGAGCAGGGTGGCCATGCCTCGGTCCAGTTGCGGCAGCCTCTGACGCATGATCTGGAAATGTTGCCGGTGGGTATCCCAGCCCTGATAGTTGATAGTGACGTAGGGGACGCCGCGTTCCACCAGCCGCCGCGCGACCAGGCACGACTGCCCGAAGGTGTTGCGCCCGTAGCGGTCTCTCAGCTCGTCGGTTTCCTGGGAGAGATCAAACACTTTGCCCGAATCGCCCAGAATCAGTTCATAGGCTTCTTCCTCGGCCTGATACAAGGCCTTCAACGACGCATTGCCTTTCAGGGCTTGCCCCAGCGTGTCCAGCTTGTGGAGCAATTCGCGGCGGTCCCGCTGCTGCTGATCGGAGACATCCGGAGCGACGACGCCTTCCACGGCAAACCGGGCCTGCCCCGGATCGCCGCCGGTGGCGAAAGGTTTGTAGCGCGTTCCCAGAAAGCCGGCCTCGGAAAACCGTCCCTGCAACTCGGTCAGTACGATGTAAGGCGGAATCAATCCGCGGTATCCGGCTCGGTAGCCCTTGAACAGCGACACCACGGCGCCAACGCCCGGGTAGACCAGGTGGCCGCCGGGCGGACGTCCGGTTTGAACCATGTAGGACGCCGTTTCGTGGGCGTTCAAGCCGTGGGTCATGCTGCGGATGATGGAATACTTCTCAGCCTGCTTCGCCAGCAGCGGAAGGAGTTCGCCGATTATGATGCCGTCCACATTGGTGGGGATCGGTTTGTTCAAGGGGCCACAGTAGTCGTAGCCGGCGGCCGGCTTGGGATCGAAAGTGTCCAGGTGCGCCGGGCCACCCCACATCCAGATTTGGATGACCGCTTTGGCCTTGGCCGGTCGTGAGGCCGCCTGGGCACCCAGATGCAGGCCGCCGGCCAGCAGAAATCCCAGCGCGTCACGTCTGGAGATGCACATCCTTGCCCCCGCATCAATGTCGATACATAAACTCCGCACTATTGATCAAAGCCCAGACCAGATCCACCGCCGCCCGCCGCTTGTTCACGGCGGACTGGAAATGCGCCCCGACAACCCGCACCTCCTCGAGCGTGGGAAAGCGGGAAAGAACCGTGAGGTAGATCCCGTCCACCACCTCCTGCGGCCCCCCTTTGCGTTGGAGCACGGCTTGCAGCCTGGCGCTCTGCCCGATCTTGGTCTGAATGTGACTCGAATTCAGCAGATGCAAACGCTGGGCAGCCGTAGGGCGATTGTTACGCTCAGATTCCAGACCGGTGTCGCGCGACGGACGGCCGAACGTTTCGAGGAAGGAACTGGTGACGCTGGCATCCGGCAGAGCCACCGAGCGCTGGTCTTCCGGCATGAAAGTGAACGGCTCGGGAATAGCGCTCGAGTAATGCTCGGTGGCGCCGGTGATCCGGCAGATGGCGTCGATGAGGACCTCGGCATCGAGCCGGCGCAGCGGATAGTACGCGAAGTTGACCTCCGCCTCCGGGCGCACGGCTCTGGTGATCGAAGAAAGCTGATAGGTTTGCGAGTTCAGTATCAGCCGGTAGATGTGCTTCAAGTCGTACCGGGCTGCGACTAACTCCCGTTCCAAAAAGGTCAGTAGCTCAGGATTACTGGCGGGATTGTCCGGTCGAATATCATCCGGCTCATGAACAATGCCGCGCCCCAGCAGCCAGGACCAGATGCGGTTCACGATGTTACGCGCGAAAAACGGGTTGCCCGGAGCCAGGAGCCAATCGGCAAAAGCCTCGCGGGGATCCTGCTCCGAGGACAGGCGGGCCGGCTGGCCGTCAGGAAAAACGGCCGGCGGCGAGGCCTTGGCGCCCGAGCTCCGAGCGCCCCTGGCGGGATCCCAATAGACGATCTCCTCCTTCCATTCCCCGGTGGGCTTGTAGCCGATTTGCGAGAAGAAGGCCGCCATGCCTGGCAGCCGGTCGCGCGGCCAGTTCTCCGCCCGGACCCCCATGAAGGTCAACGCCACGGCCTGCGCGATGGCTTGCGGCTCCTTGCTTTGGACGGCGCGGTAGAAATTGACCTGGGGCACACGGAAGTTGCTGCCGCTCGAAGTTAGCATCTCCCGGACAAACCGGTCATACGGCAGGTTATCCTTGAGAGAAGTCCGGATCCAGCGGTGATAGGCTTGCACCGCATTGGGCCAGAGATTGATGGGGAACTCCGACTTTACCCGCAACAGGTCACTCCACTTCATCGCCCAGTAATCCGCGAACTCCTCCCGCTCCAGCAGACGATCGATCAGGGCGCGGCGTTTGTTCGGATCCCGGTCGGACAGGAACGTTCTGGCTTCCTGCTCGGTGGGGAGGGTTCCAATCACGTCCAGATAGGCTCGCCGGACGAACACGGCGTCCGAGCACAGGTTGGCCGGCTCAATGCCCAGCCGCTTGAGGTGGCTGAAAACCAGCTCGTCGATTCTGCCTTGCGGAGTCAGATCGGCGGGGCTTTCGAACGGGGGCGCGAACGTTTTTTCGGCGCCCGCTCCAGCCAGGGCCGCGCTTGCGACCAGCGCGGCCATCAGGAATCTCGCCATGCTCAGGGTCCAGGAAGGCGGCATCCGATCCGCTCCCACTATACAACTAACCCCCGCCGGGCGGGGTTGTCGCGCATGTTCGGCCCGTCCCGCGCGGGCCGAAGGAGTGCCCGGCCAAGGCCGAGCTTTCCAGCCGGCCTTTTTCAGGCCGGCACGGACGCCGGCCGGCAGGCTAAAAGCCCACCCCACGGTGGGGTGAGCCTCCGGCTTGCCAGCCGAGCTTTCCAGCCGGCTTTTCTTACTCGTACCTTAGCGCTTCGATGGGGTTGATCCGCGCCGCGTTGAGCGCGGGGTAGATGCCGAAGATCACCCCCAGGGCGATCGAGACGCCGGAGGCGACCAGGATGGAGGTGGTGGTGACGATGGTCTGGCTAACGGTTCGGGCGCTCAGGCGCCCGTGCTTCTTGCGGGTCGGCTGGAGCGCTGGGCTGGCTGAGCCCGGCTCTTGACTCGCCTCAAAACGCGCACATCCGCACGGTCCTGCGCTCTTCCAGCCGCTTCCTTAGCCCGGATCAAGTCGTCGAGTCCCAGATAGTGAGCTTTGGCAAGCCCAAAGCGAGCTTCAACTCGGTTCTTCCACGCTTCCTCGAAGCTGGGACAACCCGGCAGTTGTGAAAGCAGGTCGATGCGGACAGGGGCGATCCCGAGCTGGATGATCCACCGTGGATCTGTCAAGTCCTCGACCGCGTACCCCAAGTCAGTGCCTCCGAAGAAGTCGCGCAACGCCGCCAGAGCTTTGCGCGCGTTTCGCGGAGTGGCCTCCAGGAGGATGTCAAGGTCCTTCGTGGCGCGCGGACGAGCGTGGTAGGCGACGGCGTGCGCGCCTACCACCAGATAGCGCACCCCATGGGCGTTGAATGCGGCGATGAATTCTTCGTAGTCTTGGGACGGCATCGAGCCCTCGCGTCTTCAGACAGCTTGCCAGTGCGTCAGCAACGGCCTCCACACGTTCTTCGGGCGTCAGTCCTTCGTACCAAAACCGAAAGTCCTCAGCCTCCGCTTCCTCCCAACCCACCTTTGACACAGTCCAGGTTCTTCCCCGGCCATCCACGATCTGCCTGCGCTCAGAGGGGATCATCCTCATGCTTGTGGCCTGCCACATCAAACCAGCCCCCGTCCGCACAACACGAAACGGAAGCCGCTGACGGGCGCCAACTGCTTAGATTGTAACACGTTCGATTAGACCTCAGCCGGCGGCGCCTCACTCGTACCGCAGGGCTTCGATGGGGTTGATCCGCGCCGCTTTGAGCGCGGGATAGATGCCGAAGATCACCCCCACGGCGACCGAGACGCCAAAGGCGACCAGGACGGAGCCCGTGGTGACGATGGTCGGCTAACGATGTGCGTAACCTGTCTACAAGGCCCCCAGGCCTTGGAAATCAGGTTGACGCACTTGTTGGGCCATCTTCATTCCCCTTGTCCGAGCACTCCCGAGCAGCTTCGTACCTCTTCAGGGCTTCGCCGGTTCGAGTCTCTTGTTTGCGGAGAACCTGTGGGCCACCGGGAAGTAGGCGCAAGGCGCATTCTGTCTTCTCATGCGCAGTGACCATGGTGGGCAGCAGTGAACCCGTTTTGGATGTCCAAGGGTGGAGAGCCGAGGGGGCAGAGCTGTCCGCCACCGGAGTTCGAAAGATCCTTGCGGCATCTGCAAACTGACGCAAGGCGACATACGCTTGGTGGATGGCGTCGAGTTCTTCGGTAGGGAGCATGTCGAGCTGCCCCAAGTAGGCACTGTAGACTGAGAGCGAGATCTGCTCGCCGACGGACGCCACCAGCTCCTCCGCGTGATCGGGAAGGCCCTCTGGATAGTCGGGCATGACGGAGTTTAGCAACCGATAGTTGTCCTTGAGTTCGTGGAAAAGGATTCTCTTGGTGTTGCGCCGCTTCCTTACTGTGTCGCGAAAGCGATCTACTTGACTGAGGAGGTACCCGAGAACAAAGGTGACGATAGGCAGCAGGGTACTGAACAGGCTACTATTTGTACTGGCTGAGTTCGACATGTTCTCTGCTCATTTCCCGCCCCAACTCCTGTTTCGCTTGAGCAGTGTAAGCCCCCCGGTCACCCTGCCCTTGACCCCGCGGAAATCCGCTCGCTGCCGGCAGGAACATCTTCGATTAAAGCTCAACTGGAAGCGCGAGTCAAGGTATCCGAACGCTTGCCCGCCCCCAGTTTGAGCGCCGAACAAGTGGAATAGGCCTCCTGGCCTGTGTGGTGCCGGCTGGATCAACAGGCAGGAATGCCTATTCCACTGGGGACCCCTCACTCGTACCGCAGCGCCTCGATGGGGTTGATCCGCGCGGCCTTCATCGCGGGGTAGATGCCGAAGATCACCCCCACGGCGACCGAGACGCCGAAGGCCACCAGGATGGAGGTGGTGGTGACGATGGTCTTCCATTCGGCGACTTCGGCGATCAGCCAGGACAGGCCGAAGCCGAAGCCGATGCCTAGCAGGCCGCCGGCCAGGGAAATGGTGACGCTTTCTATCAGAAATTGCCGGACAATATCTCGGCGGCGCGCGCCGATCGAGCGCCGCACCCCGATCTCGCGCGTGCGCTCCAGCACCGTGGCCAGCACGATGTTCATGATCCCGATGCCGCCCACCAGCAGGGAGATGGCGGCGATGGCCACCATGACGTAGGTGAAGATAGTCTGGATGTGCCGCTGCTGCGCCAGCAGCGCCGCCGGGATGGTCACCGAGAAGTCCTGCGAACTGTGATGCGTCGAGTTCAGGATAGCCGTGACCACCTTGGCGATCTGGACGCTGTCGGCGGCCGGCTTGAGGCGGATATCGATGCCGTCCAGCTCGTCCTTCATGAAACTGCTCTGGTCCCAGAAGCGGTACTGAAAGGTGTTGAAGGGAATGTAGACGATGTTGTTGGGATCGGTAGCGCCGCCGCCGTTCTGGCCGGAGCTGGCTATGCGTTCGCTCAGCACCCCGATCACCTCCAGCCAGGTGTCGTTCACCTTGACGAACTTGCCCACCGCGCTCTCGTAGCCCAGCAGGTTCACCTTGGCCGTCTCGCCGAGCACGCACACGGAGCGGCTGGCCTCGTCCAGCCCGGCGTCGAAAAAGCGCCCCTCGACCACCCGCAGATTGTGGATCGCCTGGTAAGTGGGCCGCACGCCGTAGACTTCCGGCACGTCTTTGGCGGGCTTGGGCAGCATCTGCGCCGGATGCAGCATCCGCCGGGGACTGAGGGTCTCGAGCGCCTCGATGTTGGCTTGGATGATGCGGACGTCCCGCTCGGTGAGGCCCGGCGAGGTGCGCCGCCGTTGCTGCAACTCCTGGAAGCTGGTGGCGGGCTTGGAGTCCACCAGGATGTTTCTGACGCCCAGTTGCTCGATGAAACGCAGCGATTCGGCCTGCGCGCCTTCGCCGATGGCCAGCATGCCGATGACTGAGCCGACGCCGAAGACGATGCCCAGCGCCGTGAGCAGCGTCCGAGTCTTCTGAGCCCGCAGGTTGGCCGCCGCCTCCAGCAGCTCGGCTCCCAGGCGCCGGAGCTGCCCCAGCGGCCGTCTGCCTCCGCTTTTGCCGGCGCTGCCCACGGCCGCGCTCACGATTTCGGAACGGCTTTCATAACGCCGCCGCTCTCGCTCTTCTTCCGGTCCTGCTCGGCGGGGCTGGCCAGGGCCACGGTCTGGCCCTCGTTCAGCCCGGTCAGCACCGCCTGGCTTTCGCTGCGGCGGACCAGCTTCACGTCCTGCGGCTGGAAGCCCGAGTCCCGGTGCAGGTACACGAACGTCCGGCCGTCGTTCTCGAACAAGGCCTGAGAAGGCACCGACAGCACATTGGCCAGCTCACCGGTGGTGATAGCCACGCGCGCGCTCATGCCGGGCCGTAGTTCGATGGAGGGCTGCTCCAGGGAGATCTTGCACTCGAAGCGCCGGTCCCACATCGGGCCGGTGGTGCCGCCGATGTTCTTGATCTTCCCCGTGTACTTCTTGCCGGGCAGCGCCACCACTTCGATTTCGGCGGGCTGCCCGTCCTTGAGGTGCCCGCGATCCAGTTCCCCGATGCGCGCCACCACCTCCCAGGTATTCAGATCCGGAATCTGGGCCACGGACATGCCGGCGCGGATGGTGTCGCCCACCTGGAGCAGCGGAAGCTGCATGCCCCAGTAGGCCATGTTGGTCATGTTGTTTTGCTGCACAGCCACGTAGCCTTTGGATTTGGCTTTCAGGGTCATGGCCTCGATGTTGCGCCGCGCCACGTCGGCCTTCACCTTGGCCCGGTTGCGGGCCGCCTCCTGAATCTCGATGCCCGCGCGGCTGGTGGCCTGGCGGTTGGCGACGTCCTTTTCAAATTGGCGCAGCCGGTCCCGCGCCGCCTCCAGCGCCAGCGTGTTCTGGCGGGCGGTTATGGCGGCCACCAAGGGATTCTTGCGCGTCTCCAGCTCGGCCAGGTCCATCTCCGCGCGCGCCCGGAGCAGGGCGTAACGCGCTTCCTCTTCGCGGGCCTCGCTCTCGGCCTGCGCCTGGATGATCTGTTGCTCGGCTTCGGCCAGGTCGGCTTCCGCTTCGCGCAGGTTGAATTCCTGCTCGGTGGTGTCGAACCGCGCGACGACGTCATTGGGCTCGACCAGCTCGCCCGGCTCCCTCAAGTACGTGATGACCATCTCGCGCCCTCCGGTCATGGGCGCGCCCAGAGTCTCGGAGCTCCCGCCTTGCAGCTCGCCCCGCGCGGTCACGACAAACCGCACGATGCCACGCCTCACTCTGGTGGTGGGCACTTTCAGGGCCTCGCCCGGCGCGCTCAGCTTGTACACCGCCAGGCCGACGCGCCCGGCCACAGCCGCTGCGACCAAGGCCGCCAGCACCCCGATGACGACTCGCTTCTTCATGACTTTTTCTCCGGCTCCGCGCCCGGCTCGACCAGGGTCACCCGTGCCCCGGACGCCACGCCCTCGATGGCCACTTCGTCGGGGTTTCGCGCCACCACCTTCACCTCGTAAGGCAGGTAGCGGCCCTTGTCCGCCACGTAGACGACGGGCCGGCCGTGTCGCACGAACAGCGCCTTGGCCGGGATACTCTTGGCTTTTTGTAGCCGCTGGACCACGATGTCCACGCCGCCGTTCATGCCCGGCCGCAGGCGCGGATCGGCTTTCCCCAGCTCGGCGTACCCGCGAAAGCTGGCTGTGGGGGGCCAGTCCCAGGTCATCTGGGTCAGCGGCGAAATCCTGGCCAGGCGCGCGGACAGGTTCAACTCGGGCAGCGAGTCAACCCTCACCGTGGCGCCAGCGCCCGCCTGCACCCTCCCGCGATCGACCTCCTCGATCTTGCCTTCCATCTCCAGCGACTGGAGGTCCGGGATCTCGGCCACGGCCGCGCCGGGCCAGACCTGGTCTCCGACCTTGAAGGGCTGGGCGTTGACCCAGCCCTGCGAGTAGTTCGGCAGGTAAATGATGACCCCGGCAAGGGACGCTTTGACCTCCATCTTGGCCAGCCGCTCCTTGGTCAGATTCACTTCCGCCTGGGCCTTGTCGCGGACGCGCTCGAGCGAAGCGATCTTGGCCTGGTCGGAGGCCTCGTGGAGCGCCACGGTGGCCTCTTGCACCCGCAGCTTCTTCTCCGCCAGCGCCAGGTCGATGCGGCTCTCCTCTCCCTGGATGGCGCTGACGACCTCCTGCTTGCTGGCCTCCAGCCGCGCGCGCTCCACCTGGTAGCGCGCCATGGCCAGGTTGCGCTTGTCCTCTTCCGCCGTGATCCGCGCCTGCGCGATGGCCTGCTCCAGGGTCGCCTGGGCCTGTTTCAGCTCCGCCTCTTTCTCCTGGAGCTGGCGGTTGGCGCTGCTGGGGTCGAAACGGATGACCGCTTCGCCCTCCTTGACTGGCGCGCTCGCCGGCGCCAGCCACACGATGCGGAGCTCCGGCACGTTGGCGGGCGCCAGCACCTGCACCGAGCGGCGGGCCTTCAGCTCGCCACGGCAGCGCACCACCACCAGGAACTCCCCGCTGCGCACCGGCGCCGTGGGCAGCTTTCCCGCGGCTTGCGCACGGCCCATGCGATAGACCCCCAGGCCCCCGGCGCCGATGGCGCCCATGAGCACCGCAACCACCGCTATGCCCTTCGGACGAATCTTCATGGCCGCCTTCCTCGGTCCTCCTCCCTACTCAGCGCCCAGGATGATCACGGCGGCCGAAAGATCGGGCAGCACGCGCGGGTCGGTCCTCTCCAGGCGGAAGCGCGCGGCGAATCTCTTGATCGGCAGGCCGATGGCGGAGGCCGCGACGGGTGAGGCGGCGACGAGCCGCGCCTCGAACACCAGGTCCGGATAGGCGTCCAGGCGCACCAGGGCCTTGACTCCCGGCGCCAGCACGGCCCCATCCGGCTCCCCCACCATGGTGTGGACCTCCATCTGGGAGGGGTCGAAGAGCCGCAGCAACGGCTGACCCGGGTACATCTGGTCACCCTCCTGAGGCGGCCCCATCGAGCCGCTCCGCCAGGTGTTCTCCAGGGCGACTACGCCTTCGTGGGGGGCCTTCACCACCAACTTCTGGACGTTCAGCTCGGTCCGCTCCAGGATCACCTTCTGCCGCTCCTGCTTCAGTTCGAGGATCCGCAACGCCGCCGCGTCGGCGACCTCCCGGGCGTGGTGCGATTTCTTCAGGCTCTCCACATGGGTCTTGGCGTCCTCGAGCTTCACCTCGTTCTTGAGACGCTCGATCTCTCCCAGGATTGGCCCCTTGCGTCTCTGTAGTTCCGCCTTAGCCAGGTCCGCCAGGGCCTGCTGCATTTCCTCGGCCCGCCTCTCGACGTTGGCGCGGTTTTCCGCCCGTCTCTGCGCGACCTGGTGTCCGAAATCCTCGTACTTGGCCCGGGCTTCCAGCGCGTTGTCCAGTTGCTGGGTCCGGTCGAACTCCGCCAGGATGTCGCCGGGCTTGGCGGAGGTCCCGCTGGCAACCAGGCGCACCAAGGTCAGCCGCCCGCTTTGGCCGGCGATCTGCGGAGTCAGGACCAGCAGTTGTTTGAGCGCGCGCGTGGTTCCGGTGGCCCGCAACTGGCGCGGCGCCGGCTTGCCCGGAGCCGCCTGGCAGCAGGCAATCGTCATGCCAAGCATGAGCAGGCCCGCTCTACACATCTGGCGTCACCCTCATGAAGGTTTAGACGTGCCTGCCCGGGGAATGTTCCTGGTGGATGTCCCTGGGGCATGAGTGCTGTCAGAGTGGGGTCAGGCTTTCAGCCTGCCGCCGGCCCCCTGGCCGGCGTTTTCCGGCCCCGCGGGCGCTCAGCCGCGAGGCGCGCGCTGTCGGCCCGACCTCTCCCTGAGGCGTCCGGCGCGGCTCGTCAGTTGGAGCGCCTCGCTAGGCAGCCTCATGAAGTTCTCGGGCCGGAGAAGGCTCGCCACGGAGATGTCTTCGTCGATTCCCTCCCAATGAATTCCGATGCCGCCCCCGATGAGTTCCCAATCGGATTGCTCTCGGGCTGACGCGTCCGCCAGCCTCGGAAACCACACCAGAGGCACCGAGACTACCCGCCCGTCCGACAACGTCACGGACAGCGCGTCGCTCGAACATGACACGTCTACCGCCAGTGTCTCAGCCTTTTCCAGCAGAGTACTCATGCCATAGTGAAGAAGAAGAACCGATACCCACGGACCCTCAGTAGAGCGGGCACCCTACAAGTGTACCGCCGCTGAGACGGCTCCTTTCCGTGGCGAGCAGCCCTTGAGGCTACTGAATCCCGCATTCCGCCGGCAATTCCGCTATATTGGGTGCATGTTCCGCCGCCGCAGGCGTCCGGTCGCGCCCTCTTTCGCCGAGCGCCTGGAGGCGCTGCGCCAGGCTGGTCTTGAAACTCGGACGGAGGCGGCGGGTCGCGTTCGCGTCACCCGCGGCGATCTGGCGGCGACGATCGAAGAGGCGCCGGGCGCGGTGCCGCGTATTGTGCTCACCGGCAGGCTCCTGGGCGGGGAGCTGGCGCGCCTGGTGGATGGCGGTTTCCAGAAGTTCTGGCGCACGCCGGAGGGCCGCAGCGTTCCCGCGCTGGCTGATCAGCTTGAGGGACTACACGGCTTTGAGGAGGACCTCCGGGAGGCGCTGGGGCTCGCCAGCTACTACAACACCTCCCTGGGCAGCACCAACGATCTTCACCTCTACGACCGTCCGGCGCCGCCCAACTCCTCGTAGAGCCGAAAGCTGGCTGTGGCCTCCGCCCGCCGCCCCTGTTTTTCCAGAAGCATACCGCGCAGGCGGAACAGGCGGGGAAAGCTGAGGCAGGAGAAAGGCTGCTGGAACGCCGGCTCCGGAAGCGGATAGGTTTCGAGCAGGGGCCCGGCTTCGGCGAACCGACCGACTTCAATCAGCGCCCAGGCCAGCAGGACATTGACCGGATCGGGGGAGGAGGCCGGCGTCTGCTCGTGGAGTTCCCTGAGTGGCGCCAGGGCGGCGGCGAACTGCCCCGCCAGCAGCAGCGCGTGGGCGAGTGCGGATCGCCTGAGCGTGGCCTGCGTGGGGCCTGGGAAGAAGCGCTCCGCGCGGGCGGTCCACTCATCGGCGGGCGCAGCGGGCTGTGCCAGGAACTGGCAGGTCCGGGCCAGCATGGCGGCCGCGGGATCCCGGGCTCCGGCCGTTGCACAGTGCACGTAGCGCTGCGCGCGCTCCCGGTCACCGGCATTCAAGCTCCAGATGACAAGCTGCGAGCAGGCCAGCGAGGCCGTCGGCCCGCGCGCGAGCCTTTCCAGCCGGGTGACCGCCTGCCCGCGCCGCCCGGTGAGGTATTCCCACTCGCCCTGACGAAGCTCGGCCAAGCTGTCGCCGCCGGCCTTGCGGAGTTGTACGTACTTCTGGCAAAGCTCGTTGGCGGCGCTCACTTCACCCGCCATCAACCGGGCCCAGGCCGCCTTCCACAAGGTTCCCCCGCCCAGGAACCAGGGGTCCTTGCGGATGGCTTCCAGGTAGTGCCCAGCGGCCTCCCGGAAGCGGCCCAGGTAGTAGTGCACGTCGCCCAGGGAATCCGAAGGGTTGGCCTCCTCCGGGCGCTGCTTGCGGTAGCGCTCGAGCGTGCCGGCGGCGCCGGCCAAGTCTCGGGCGTAGGCCTGCGCGTAACCCAGTTGATTGAGGAGCACGACATTATCGGGGTCGCGCTCCAGGGCCTTCCGGTAAGATGCCACCGCATCGGGATAACGGCGGAGCAGCGTCTCCACGCTTCCCAGACGGCGGAATACGTCGGGGTCGGCAGGCGCAGCTTGGGCCAGTTCGAGCAAGGCGCGATATTGGGCCGCGCGGTCGCCGTCCAGGGCCGCAACCAGATCCGCCAGGCGGGCGCGCTCGCGGGGTTGAATCCGCCCGCCCGCTTCCCTGGCGCGGGAGATCACTTCCCGCGCGCCACTCGGGTCGCCTTCGGCGGCCAGGCGCTGCGCCCAGGCGACGTAAGCCGGGCCGAAGCCGGCATCCGCGCGCAGGGCCCGCTCAAAAGCCTGGGCGGCCGAGGGCCGGTCGGCCGCCTGTAGGCCCTCGACATAGGCCCGCAAGGCGGCCTCCGGCGGCGCCGGCGCGGGCGGGGCGCGCCCGTCCAGCTCCGCCACCAAGGCCTGAGCCAGCGGCGCAGCCCCCGCGCCGACCGGCCCAGCGGCCGCCACCCGTTTCAGCATGCGACCGCTGCCGGCCTCTTCCAGAAACGCCTCGACACGCAGGCCCGCGCCACGTCTGACGTAGTATCCGTGCAGTATCTGGGTCGGCCGCGCCCCGGGGGCCTCTCGCAGGCTGGGGACCACGAAAGCGTGCGTTTGCGGGGAACCCGACATGCCCAGCAGCACCGCCTCGGTCAGGCCCCGGCTCATCCAATCCAGACCGGGATCCGCGGCCAGGTTCTCGAAGGGGAGCACCGCGATGCGCTGGAATGCGGGTGGCTTTTTCGAGCAACCGGCCAGGAGAAACACGCAGGCAAGGATGCCTATTCTACGGCTACAGGACACGCGGCTCCAGGGCCATGATCTCCTTGAACTCCGGCAGCTCGCGGAGAGCGGCAAACTCGGGCTCTTCCAGGAACTTCTTCCGGTCCTTGAAGCCTTCCTCCAAAGCTTTGCGAATGTATTGCAGCGCCCGGTCGTTAGCGCCCGCCATGGCGTACGTCTTTGCCAGGTAGTAGTGAAACTTGGCGCGCTCCTCGACGCTGGTTTCCTGGATCAGCACCCCGTAGGTGCTGCGATGCTCGAAGACTTCCGGGTCCAGCTCCAGCGCCTTGCGGTAGGCCACGAAGGCTTCGTCGTACTGCTTCCGCGCAAACAGCGCGGTTCCCAGGTTGCTGTAAATGGAGGCCGAGTCGGGAGCCAGCTTCAGCGCCTTCCGGTACTGGGAGATGGCCCGCCGGTAGCTCTTCTTGACGTAGTAGATGGTGCCCAGGTTGTTCACCGCCTCCGAGTACTTGGGATTGAGCTTGACGGCCCGATCGTAGTGCTTCCTGGCGACGTCGAACTGCATCAAGTGGTGGTAGGCGATGCCGACCTTGTTCCAGATGACGGCGGAGTTCTGCGGCGCCTGCCTGTAAACGTCGATGGCCTCCCGGAACATCTTGCGGGCCATGTAGATGTCGCCGCGCCTTTCTGGCGTCAGTGGGGTGGTTTCAGCCCCCGGCTGGTCCTGGGAGCCGGCCAGGCTGGAGGCGAACAAGATGGCTGGGGCCATCCACAACGTGCGGCAGCGAATCATGGTCTGCCCCTTTCGCTACAAGCCTATTTAAACACACTGAGCAGCCGGCGGAGGAAACCTTTTTTCTGCGGTTGGGGCTTGGCCGCGGCCGGCGCTGGAGGCGGAGGCGAACCGGGGTTGTGATTGCCGGGGCGCAGCCCGGGCGGCGGCGCCCCGGAGGGCGGCATAGGCCCCGGCGGGGAGATCGAGGCAACCTGGGCCGGCGGGCCGGGCGGAGCTTCCCAGGAGGCCACCCGCGCCCCACCGCCGTGGAGGCGGCAGCTTTCCAGGGGCTGGGTCCCGGTGATGAAGACCTCGGTGCGCACAGTGGGACAGTTGCGGGTGGCCAGCCGGCCCGATTGCGGGTCTATCTCCACCGTCACTACCCCATCGGGCGGCGTGAACTCCGTCACGTTGCGGTACTCGCGGTACTGGTGCGCCCGCTTCATGAACTCCGTCCAGATGGGCAGGGCCGAGTGCGCCCCCTCCAGGTTCAGTTCGCGGTTGTCGTCGAATCCGACCCAGACGACGCACAGCAGCCGGCTGGTGAACCCGGCGAACCAGCCGTCGCGCGAGGTCCCGGTCTTGCCGGCGGCCGGCAGCGCGAACCCGCGCCCGCGCACTGCCGCGCCGGTGCCGCTCCGCAACACTTCCTCCATGAGGCTGACCATCAGGTAGGACACCCGCGGGTCCAGCACCGGCTGGCGGACTGGCCGGTGGCTGTAGATGACGTTGCCCTCCCGGTTGCGGATCAGGCCGATGAAACTCGGCTTCACGTAGAGTCCCTGGTTGGCGAAGACCGTGTAGGCGCCGGCGATCTCCAACGGCGTTACCTCGTAGGCGCCCAGCGCCAGGGCCGGCGTGGGCTGGATGTTCAAATTCATGCCCGCGCGCTGCGCCAGTTCCTCCACCGCCTGGTAGCCCACCATCTCGGCCAGCTTCACCGTGGGCACGTTGATGGACTTGGCCAGGGCCTCCCGCAGGGTCACGTCACCGTGGTACTCGCCCTTGAAATTCTCCGGGGCGTAAGGCTTGTCGTCGAACCAGAAGGTGGTGGGCTGGTCCCGCAGGATGGTGGCCGGAGTCAGAGGGCGCTGGCCGCCCAGCAACGCCGTGTTCAGGGCCGCCGCGTAGACAAAGGGTTTGAAGGAGGAGCCCGGCTGCCGCTTGGCCAGGGCCCGGTTCAACTGGCTGATGCCGTAATTGCGTCCTCCCACCAGGGCTTTCACCGCACCGCTGTCCGGGTCCAGGGCGATCAGCGCCACCTGAACCGTGGGGGGGTCTTCCCGGCGGAACCGCCGCTGCCGCCGAATCTGCTCGTCCACTTCCTGAAGCCCGATGCGGACCGCTTCGGCGGCCTCGTGTTGCAGGTTCATGTCCAGGGTGGTGTAAACGCGGAAAGTGTTGGCCTGGAAGTTGTAGTCCTGGAACTGTGCCTGCAACTCGTCGTGCACCAGGTCCACGAAAAAGGGCGCTTCGCTGGATTCGATGGCCCCGGGGGCCAGCCGCAGCGGCGTGGCCACCGCCTGCTGGTGCTCCCCCTCGGTGATGAAGTCGTTCTGCCGCATCAGGCCCAGGACCACGTTGCGGCGCGCCAGGGCGCGATCGGGATGGCGGAACGGGTCGGTGAAGCTCGGCCGCTGGATCACTCCGGCCAGCAGGGCCGCCTCGGGCAGGGTTAGCTGCTGAACGTCCTTGCCGAGGAACGCCTTGGAAGCCTCGCCGAACCCGTGGATGCTGAAGCTGCCGCGGCGGCCCAGGTTGATCTGGTTGGCGTAGTACTCGAAGATCTCCTCTTTGGAGAGCCGCTGCTCCAGTTGCAGGGTGATGAGCACCTCGGCCGCTTTGCGGCTCCAGGTCTTCTGCTGGTCCAGCCAGAAGCTGCGCGCCAGTTGCATGCTCAGAGTCGAGGCGCCCTCCCGTCTCGAGCCCTCCCGCACGTCCACGTAAGCGGACTTGATGATGCGCAGGGGGTCGAAGCCGGCGTGCTGGAAGAAGCGCTTGTCTTCGGCTGAAATCACGGCGTTCACCAGCACCTGGGGCAGGTCCTGAAAGCGCGCCAGGCGGCGCTTCTCGCGGTTCTGGTCGGAGAGATTGGTCACCAGCTCCGGCTCCAGCAAGTACTGCACGCGCTCGGTGTTGTCCCGCAGAGATATGATCTGCGAGACCCGTCCCTGCGAGAACCGGACCCGGCCGGCCTCCTGGTCGAAATAGGAGTCGGGTCCGGGGAAGATCTCGATGCTGTCACCCCGCACGCTGAACCACCCCAGGCGGTTGCCGCGAGAATCACCGTACCCGCTGCGGCGCAATTGCGCCACGATCTCGGAGGCGGAGATCTCGTCGCCCATGGAGACGGCCGGCGGGGCCGCGAAGATCATCGAGGTGGCCTGGAAGGGGCCGGCGGCCAGCTTCTCGTCGATCAGCCGGGAGTACTTGATCCAGAAGAAGGCAAGGGCGCCGAAAACCAGCAGCGCCAGGCCGGCGCACACGCCCAAGACGAGCCGCCCGCTCGGATGCAGCAGGAACCGTACCCACAGGGCCCTCCGGGGCAGGTGAATCCGCAAAGCCACGCTCCGATCTTGCTTTCATTGTCGCACGAACGCCGCCGCTCATCTGGCGGCGCTGGCGCGGAAGTGCAGATCCACGGCGTACCAGCCCAGCTCGACCGGCGCCCGGTAGCGCACTGAGATCCGCAGATGCCCGTCCGCCCGCTGGATGCGGATCTGCTCCGCCCGCACCGGCAGGCCCAGGCGCGCCGCGCGGTCCAGCACCCGCGTGCGGAGAAGCTCGTCGCTGAGGTTGAGGCTGTCCGGTTGTCGGACCAGGTGTCCCAGCTCCCGCTGGAACTGGTGGCTGCGGTAGTAGACCGGCGCCAGCAGCGCGGCGAAGGCCGCCAGCAGCGCCACAACCGCCCCGCCTGCCCACCAGCGCCAGTGGAACGGGCATTCCTGCCGGTTTGCCGTGTTCTTCACCACCGCTCAGCCTTTCGCCAGGTTGCGCAGCAGGAACAGCAGGTTGGCCGGACGCTCCGCCAGCCGCCGCATGAAATAGGGATACCAGTGCTCGCCGTAGGGCACATACAGGCGCAACCGGTAGCCTTCGGCGGCGAGTCTTTTCTCCAGGTCCCTGCGGATCCCGTACAGCATCTGGAACTCGAAACCTTCGGGCGGGATGCCCCGTTGGCGGGCCAGGCGCTTGGCCAGGTGGATGAGCTTCTCGTCGTGGGTGGCGAAGGCGGGACAAACGCCGCGCTCCAGCAGCGTCTCGAGCAGCCGGGCGTAGCTGGCGTTGACCGCCCGCTTGCTGGGGTAGGCGATGCTGGCCGGCTCGCGGTAGGCCCCTTTGCACAGCCGGATGGGAATGCGCCGCTCGCACAGCATGACCGCGTCCTGGTCGCTGCGGTAGAGGTAGGCTTGAATCACGCCGCGCACGTTGCCGTAGGCCTGGTGCAACTCCATCACCAGGCGCAGCGTGCGGTCCACGTGCGCGCTGGACTCCATGTCCACCTCGATCACCTTGCCCAGGCGTTTCGCCTCCCGCACAAGCTGCTCGACGTTGCGCTGGCAGGCCTCCTCGGAGACATCCAGGCCGAAGTGCGTCAGCTTGATGGACAAGGTGGCCGGCAGCCCCTGGCTCGCCACTCGCTCGAGGGCCTCCAGATAGCCGTCCCGGGAAGCTTCGGCTTCTCCCGGCGAGGCGACGCCCTCTCCCAGGTGATCCAGGGTGGCCAGGACGCCCTCCTGGTGGAGGCGGGTGCAGACCGCCACCGCCTCATCCAGCGTGTGACCGGCGATGAAGCGCGAGGTAAGGGGACGCGCCAGGGGCGAAGTCTCTACCCACCTCCGCAACTGCTTCTGATCGGAGAGGAACAACAGCAGGCTGCGCAGGATCATCACGCTGGCACGGGGACCCCGTCCCTATCCATTCTCTCACTACGTGGCACCCTCCTTCAGCTTGTGGCGGCCCGTAACATGTAAACTAGATCTGAACGCCCTGCCAGCGCAGTGGTGACCCAGACCCCATGCGGAAAAGGAGCAAGCAATGACGAGCGTACCCCGAAAACTCGGCGTGATTTCGGCAGCAATTCTGTTCGGCCTGCCGGCCATCGTCGCAGCCCAAACCAAACCGAACTTCAGCGGCGCCTGGAAGGCCGCCATCGCCAAGAGCGATTTCGGCCCGATGCCGGCCCCGCAGTCCAGCGTCAGCAAGATCACCCACGAGGACCCGAAACTGAAGATCTCGACCACTCTCGTCAGCGACTCCGGCGAGATAACTTTCGAGATGGTTTTCACCACCGACGGGGCCGAGAGCGTCAACAAAATGGGTCCCATGGAGATGAGGAGCAAGCTCCGCTGGGAAGGCGCCGAGCTCATCATCGAGTCGAAAGCCACCAGCGACCGGGGCGAGTTCAAAGCTAACGAGCGCTGGAGTCTCTCGGAAGACCGCAAGACCCTGAAGATCGTCCGCACTTGGTCGGGTCCGATGGGCGAAGCTACGCAGACCATCATCCACGACAAACAGTGACCGGCGACCTCTTCCAGCTTACGGGATGAAGAAGCTCGATTTGATTTTCTTCGACGCCGGGGGAGGGCACCGCGCTGCCGCCACCGCTCTCGGCTTGGCGATCCAGCAGCAGGAGCGCCCCTGGGAGGTGCGGTTGGTCAACCTGCAAGAGGTGCTGGATCCGTTGGACATCTTTCGCAAGCTGACCGGCCGGCGGCTTCAGGACTCCTACAACTTGATGCTGCGGAAGGGCTGGACGCTGGGTACGCCCCAAATGTTGCGGGCGCTGCACTTCCTGATCCGGCTCTACCATCCCGCCCAGGTGCGGCTGCTCGAGCAGTACTGGCGCCAGAGCCGGCCCGATCTCGCGGTCTCGCTCATACCCAACTTCAACCGGGCGCTGGGCGAGAGCCTCCGCCGGGCCCTTCCGGGCACGCCGCTGGTCACCATCCTGACGGACCTCGCGGACTACCCGCCGCACTTCTGGATCGAGCGCCAGGAGCAGTACCTGATCTGCGGCTCCGAGTACGCCGTGCGCCAGGCGCGCGCCCTGGGTCACTCCGCGGAACGGGTCTTCCGCACCTCGGGAATGATCTTGCACCCGCGCTTCTATGAGCCTGTCACCCTGGACCGCGCCGCCGAGAGAGAGCGGCTGGGACTCAAGCCCGAGCGGCCCACCGGCCTGGTGCTGTTCGGGGGCCAGGGTTTGCCGGTGATGCTGAAGATCGCCCAGCGTCTGGAACGGGCCAGGCTGGACCTGCAACTGATCCTGATCTGCGGGCACAACGAGAAGCTGCGCCAGGCGTTGCTCGCGGGCCGGCACCGGCTGCGGCGCCTGGTGGTGGGTTTCACCGACCAGGTCCGCTACTACATGCACCTGGCCGATTTCTTCATCGGCAAGCCGGGTCCGGGGTCCATCAGCGAGGCGTTGGCCATGAAGCTCCCCGTCATTGTGGCCTCGAACGCCTGGACCATGCCGCAGGAACGCTACAACGCCCGGTGGATCCGGGAGAACGGCTTCGGCATCGTGGTGCGCAGCTTCCGGCACGTTGCGGACGCGGTGCGGGAAATGCTCGAACCCGCTGACTTCCAGCGCTACCGCGCCAACGCTGCCTCCACCAGCAACCGCGCCGTGTTCGAGATTCCCGACATCCTGGAAAAGATCCTGGCTTGACACTGGCTCCGGTGATCCCGGACCATGAATCGTTATGCCTGAGATTGTTCCTCCTCTACGCCCCCCTGAGCGCCTCTTGCTGGGGCCGGGCCCGAGCATGGTCGAGCCGCGCGTCTATGAAGCCCTGCGCCTGCCCATCGTCAGCCACGTGGACCCGTATTTCTACCAGGTGGCCGAGGACATCCGCATCATGCTCGGCCCCGTGTTCGGCACCGAAAACCGTTTCCGGATGGTGATCTCCGGGACCGGCTCGGCGGGGATGGAAGCCGCCGTGGTCAACTTTGCCGAGCCGGGCACGAAGTTTGCGGTCTTCGCCAACGGCTACTTCTGCGACCGGATCAGCGACATCGCGCGGAGGCAGGGCGCCGACGTGGTGCGCCTGGAGAAGCCCTGGGGCGAGGCGTTCAGCGACGCGGAAGGCGTCGAGTTCATCGAGCGGCAGCAGCCGCAGGTTGTGGCCTACGTGCAGGCCGAGACTTCCACCGGGGTCTACCAGCCCGGCAAGGCGATCTGCGAAGCCGCGCACCGTTGCGAGGCGCTGGTGATCGCCGACTGCGTGACCTCGCTGGGCGGCATGCCGGTTAATGTCGATGAGACCGGCATTGACATCGCCTACAGTTGCTCGCAGAAGGGCCTGAGCTGTCCGCCCGGCCTGGCCCCGATCACCGTCTCGGAGCGGGCCATGGACCGAGTGCGCGCCCGCAGCGCCCCGGTGCGCTCTTTCTACTTCGACTTAAGGCTGCTCGACGAATACTACACGGGCGCCCACCGCTACCATCACACCGCGCCGATCTCCATGTTTTACGCGCTGCGAGAGGCGCTGGCGGTCGTCCTCGAAGAGGGCGTCCAGCAGCGCTGGGCGCGGCACCGCCGCAATCACCTGGCGTTCGTAGCCGGCATCGAAGCCCTGGGGCTGCGCATGCAGGTGGCTGAGGCGGCCCACCGCCTCTGGACCCTGAACACCCCCCGCGTGCCGGAAGGCATCGACGACGCCAAGGTCCGTGCCCGCATGCTCCGGGAGCAGGGCATCGAGATCCTCGGCGGCTTTGGCCCCCTGGCGGGGAAGGTCTTCCGCGTGGGGCTCATGGGCGCCTCCTCGACCGAAGAGAACGTGCTCCGGGCGCTGGAAGCCCTGGAAGCGGCCTTGCGCGCCGAGGGATTTCGCCCTGCCGGAAGCGGTCGCGCCGCCGCCGAGCAGTTTTACGCGGCCTGACGGCGCCGCCCGCTCAGTACGCCCAGCGCCACAGGCTTGCGCCGACCGTGTAGCCGGCCCCCACGGTGGCGAACAGGACCAAGTCGCCCTTCTTGAGCTTGCCGCCCGCGATGGCATCCTCCGTGGCTAGCGGAATCGTCGCGTTGGTCGTGTTGCCGTAGCGGTCGATGTTGATGATGACCTTCTCGGGACTCAGCCCCAGCCGGTCGGCGGTGGCGGTGATGATCCGCCGGTTGGCCTGGTGGGGTATCAGCACGGCCACGTCGTTGGCCGTCAGGTTGTTCCTGGCCAGCAGGTCGCGGCACACCTCGTACATGCGGCGCACGGCGTACTTGAAGACCTGCTGCCCGTCCTGGTAGATGTAGTGCAGCTTTTGCTGCACCGTCTCGATCGAGGCCGGCAAGCGGCTGCCGCCGGCCGGCATCTTCAGCGCATCCGCCCCGGAGCCGTCCATGTCATTGAGGAAGTCCAACATGCCCAGCGACGGGTCCTCGCTGGCCTCCACCAACATGGCCCCGGCGCCGTCGCCGAACAGGATGCAGGTGGACCGGTCGGTGTAATCCACGATGCGCGACAGGGTGTCGGCGCCGATCACCATCACCCGCCGGTGGGTGCCCGCAGCCACCAGGTGCGCGGCGGTTGTCAGGCCATACAGGAAGCTGGAACAGGCCGCGAGCAGGTCGAAGCCCCAGGTTCCCTTGGCGCCCAGCCGGTGCTGGACCAGGCAGGCGGTTGAAGGGAAGAGCATGTCGGGGGTGACTGTGCACACCAAGATGGCGTCCAGCTCGGAGGCCGAAACCCCGCGCTGGCGCAGCGCCGCCCGCGCTGCCTCCACCGCCATGTCCGAGGTAGCCACCTCGGGGTCGGCGATGTGCCGCTCCAGGATCCCGGTGCGCTCGACGATCCACTGGTGGCTGGTCTCGAGCATCTTCTCCAGATCCGCATTGGTGAGCAGGCGCGGGGGCGTGTAGCAGCCCAGAGCGCTGATGATCGGTTTTGGCACGAATCCTCCGCTGCCCGGACGAACTCGTCAGCAGGCCTAACTGCCTATGTTAAAGTCCTAGGAGCATGGAAGTCGAGCGCGCCCCGACGGTCGAGGCCTTCCGCCAGGTCTGCGCGCGCGTTTTCAGCCGCCTCCGGCCCCGCACGGCTGTGCCGGTGATCGAGGTGGAGTTCTGCCGCTTTGCCAACCCGGACAGCTTTGCCCGCCTGAGCGACGGACGCCTCCTCTTGCGGATCGGCGACTTGCTGGAAGGCGCTCCGCCGCCGGTGCTCGAGGCCCTGTGTCACATTCTGCTGGGCAAGCTGTTCCGGAAGCCTGTCGCGGGCCTCTTTGCCCGCCGCTACCGCGCTTACCTGAATCGGCGGGAAGTGCGCCGCAGCATTGACCTGCTCCGCCAGATGCGAGGACGCAAGTTCCTTTCCTCGCCGCGCGGCGCGGTCTACGATCTGGAGGAGGTCTTCGAGGAGCTCAACCGGCGGCACTTCGACGGCTTGCTGGCCCGGCCCCGGCTGGGCTGGAGCCGCCGCTCATCGCGCACCACCCTGGGGCACTATGATTCTTCGCACAACGCCATCATCATCAGCCGCCTGCTGGATCGCGCCTCCGTGCCGCGGCTGGCGCTGGACTACGTTGTGTACCATGAAATGCTGCACCTGCGGTTCCCCGCCAGGCAGCGCGGCGCCTGGCGGCGCATTCACACTCCCGAACTGCGCCGGGCCGAACGGGCCTTTCCCAGGCTGAAGGAAGCGAAGGAACTGCTGAAGAGGCTGTAAGGGCGATCTCGGGGGCAAGGAAACACACCCCACCCGCGCGATTGGCGGCTGAATCCGAACCGGCTGTGTCTTACCCTACGCCGGCGTCCCCTCCGTGGCGACCGCAAGCTGCTGGAACTGATCTCGCATACCCGCCAGAGCTCTGACCAAGCCGCTGACATCGACCGTCCCGATCCCCAGAGCCTGAAGAGCCAGCCGGAAGTGGACCGCGAGCAGGGCGTACCTGAAAATCAGCCTCTGCTTCAGCAGCGCCGAAGCCAGGTCCGGCTGGTCCTGAGGCGAGTGCAGCAACAGGAACTTGGCAGCCGTGTGCAGGCGGCCGAAGTCCCGACTCAGACAGCGCAGGTAGCAGCGGAAAATCCGTCGCCGTTCCGCCTTCAGCTTTTTCAACATGTGGGGTGCATCTCCTGGCTGGGCAGCCAGGAAAGCGTAGTCCGCATCGGAGAACAGCCGCTCCATCGGACGGTATTTGTTGATCGAGAATCGGTTGCACCACTCCAGACTGGGCTGAGCGTCCCCGTTCGGCGAAATCAGTCTTCGGAACAGATAGACGAACACCAGAGCAATTACGCCTATCAGAACGCTCGCCCCGGCAAGAAGATAGTTCATCAGTCAACCTCCCAACACCCACGTGGGTCCGAATTGCCGAGATGATCTTGGCCCCACGTAATCATTGACGTGCAGACAGTCACTTCCCACACTACTCCCGGCATCCTCATTCCAGCCGGCGCGCGGTTCGCAGCAGCGTTGAGTTGATGGCGGACAACTGATCCATCAGCCGCTGCTGCTGCTCCGGACGCCAGATGTGCCGCAAAACGACGGTTCGGCCCTCGCCCGCCGGGCTGAGGGCCACTATCCATGCGACCAGGCAGGCCAAACTGGCAGCCAACAGCCCCAGATTTATGTCGGCGGTCACTTGGTGGCCCGTTATGTTCCGCACCAGCAAACCCGCCGTCGTGCTCAGGAAGTACAGCGACCACACCATGCTGTGCACTATTACATTTCGGCTCAACGGCACCGGATATGAGACCAGGAAACCCGTAATCAGCAACAGGAAGATCACCAGGCTGAAGATGACGCCCCGCCCGATGACGGTGAAGTACAAGATGACTGGGTATTTCTCGCCGGGATTGCTCAAGTCAGCTTGCAGGGAGAGCCCGGAGATGAGAATCGAGGCGAACAGCCCCGCAACGAGCACCCAGCGGCCCAAACTGGCGATCCCCGGGTAGTTGCGTAGAACCAGGGAGTAAAGCTCCAGCACCACCAGGATGTAGGCCAGCCAGAAGACGGGTTCGCTAAGGAAGTATGCCCAGGCGTAGGCGTTGGTGCCGTATTTGAAAGCGTGCAGGGCCGCCCCGCGAGCGACACTATACGCTAAGTAGCTGGAAAAGAACGGGTAAGTTCGCATCAGCCCTGCGCGCCACAGCTTCAACAGCAGCAGGGCGTAGCCAGCCACACCGATATCCCATAGGAGCCGCTCGGGCGCGGCTAGCGACGAAGCGAATGCCAGGGGCAGCATTCGCCCTCGATTCTACCACGAAAACAGCGCCCAGGCTCTAGCTTTTAAAGCCTAAATCCGTGTGATTCTGCCGGGCTACCGCACTTCCGGGCAAGGGAAGCAATTCGGGAGCGGATCCCAGGTAACCGGGAAGCTGGCTACAGCAAAGGTCAACAGCAAAGCGGCGAACAAAACGCGAAACAACATTTTTAGTCCTCCTCAGGAAATCTGCCTAGTACAAGGATAGAGTAGAGGACGCGCCCCTACGTTCACCTGACCGCCCTGGATATTTTCCGAATTCAGAACAAGATCCGCTCAGCGCCCCGGCGCGCCTGGATCCCAGATCGTGTAGAATGGGGGGACACCTTGGAGACTGCTATGGCGGCTAATCCATGCGGCCCAAGGCGCGCTCTGGACAGAGGCGCTGCGGCTGACCTCTGGCGCCACACGATGGGCCAGATTCCTAGCGTGTTTGGGCGCTTGGTCTATCTGTGCTCTCTGCGCGACACCAACACTGGTGCTTACCAGCACTTTGGGCTCGCCCAGATCTTCGGCGAGCAGGCCGCCGACGAGGCCTTGCGCAGCAGCCACGGCCAGGTGTTCGAGGAGTGGTTGAGCTTCACTCTCGAGCAGCAGAAGGCGGACGTGGACTTGTACCTGGCGGGCTTAGGGGTTGATCGGCCCAGGATCGTGGAAACCTGGATACGGCTGACGCCCTACCGGAATCTGATCCCCTCGACGGCCCGGGAGGTGGAATCGCGCCTCTATCTGACGGATATGGAAGTCATCCTGGAACTGCTCAAGAACGAGTACGGCGTCGCTTGCCCTGATCCAGACGCATAGCCAGGCCAGTCACTTGTCCGATCACGTCGATTTCCTCCGGGTAGGCATAGATCTCGGGGTTGCACAGGGAGGCGGGGTGGGGTTGCAGGATCAGGCGGTTCTCGGTGAGATTGCACCAGCAGCAGGCGTAGCCCTTGCGGTGCTCGAAGAAGTAGATGGGGCGCTCGAACTCGTGGGCCCAGCCGCTGGTGACCAGTTTCCGCCGGGTTTCGTCGATCAGCACGAAGCATCCGGGCTGAAGCAGGGGGTACATCGACCAGTCCTCGGTGCCGATGAAGCCGTAGCGATGGCCCTTAAGATCCAATCCGTTCAGGAGCATCAGGGGCAACCGGCCCCACTTCTGGATCATGCGGCTCAGGTAGGTGGTGCGCCGCATGTCGAAGCCCGGGTCAAGCGACAGCGGCACCAGGACTTCGCCATGATCTTCGGGCAGGAAGCCGACCGGGTGGGTCCTCTCGACGCTGACGCTCAGCGCGTCGGCCGGCAGGGAAGCTACGTCAACTCCATACCATTCAAGGACTTCGTGGAGGTCCAGCCGGTAGATGGCGCACAGAGAGTGGAGCCGGTAGATGGTCGGCACCGTGCCCTTGTTCTCGATGTCAGCCAGGCGGCTCAGGGCGATGATAAACTCGTCGTTGCCATGCCGCTCGGCGATGCGCAGGCTGGCTTCCTCGACGTCCCGGTAGCGGAGGTTCAGGCGCTCCCGGGTGCGTTTAAGTCGCTGCCCAGCCTCTTCCGTCCTGCCCGGATGAGCAGCCGGCGACAATTGACCGCTGAGAGCGTCAGTGGTGCGCGTCATGGCGGAGAAATCTCGCTATGGCTTGAATTATAGCGACGGCGGCGGGCCAGAGCAAGCCTTCGGTGCCGGGCCTGTTCTGAATTCAGAACAGAATCGTCCGGCGATAGGGAGGTCATTTTGAGAATCGTAGTGGGCATCACCGGGGCCAGCGGGTCGATTTACGGGGTTCGCCTGCTGGAGCGGCTCCGCCAGTACCCCGCGGTGGAGGTGCATCTGGTGGTCAGCCGGGTTGGCCAGCAAGTCCTGGAGCGGGAGACCGGCAAGCGGCTCGAGGATCTCAACGAGCTGGCTGATTGCCGCTATGATGTTGAAAACCTTGAGGCTCCGCTGGCCAGCGGCTCCTTCCTCACGCATGGCATGGTAGTGGCTCCGTGTTCGGTCCGTACCATGTCGGCCATCGCCTCGGGTGTGGTCTCCAGCTTGCTCCTCCGCGCCGCTGACGTCACCTTGAAAGAGCGCCGAAGGCTGATCCTCATGGTCAGGGAAACCCCCCTCCATCTCGGGCACCTCAGAACCATGACGGCTCTGACGGAAATGGGCGCCATCATAGCGCCCCCGGCGCCGGCCTTCTATCTCAGGCCCAACAGCATCGCTGAGCTGGTGGACCACACCCTGGACCGTATCCTGGACCTGATGGGCCTGCCGCCCGCGGAAGCCCGGCGTTGGACCGGAAGCTGAACTCAAGCCGCTGGGTTCTCAGGTTCGGTTACAATCCAAGGAACATGCCGAAGCACACCGAACTGGTCGCCTTCCAGGGCGAGAAGGGCGCTTTCAGCCAGGAGGCTGTGACCCGGCTGCTGGGAAGCCGTGTCGAAGCGGTTCCTTGCCAGCGCTTCGAAGAGGTTTTCGTGGCCCTGAAAAACCAAGTCGTGGGCGCCGCGGTCATTCCCATCGAGAACACTCTGGCCGGGTCGGTGCACGAAAACTACGACCACCTGCTGAACTTCAACCTGGAGATCGTTGGAGAGACCAATGTTCGCATCAGCCACAGTTTGATTGCCCTGCCGGGCGTCTCTTTCCGCGACCTTCGCCGCGTCTACTCCCACCCAGTGGCTCTAAGCCAGTGCCTGGACTTCTTTTCCGAGAACCCTCACCTGGAGAGGGTCCCTTTCTACGACACGGCGGGCAGCGTGAAAATGATTGTCGAGCAGGGGCTCACCGACGCGGCCGCAATCGCCTCGGCGTTGGCCGCCGAGATCTACGGGGCGCGCATCCTCAGGCGCGGGCTCGAGGATGACCGGAGGAACTTCACTCGGTTCTTCCTCTTACGCCGCCCGAAGGATGCCAAGCGCTCGCGTAAGACTTCGCAGTCAGCCCAGCAGTGGAAGACCAGCCTGGTCTTCTCGACCCGCAACGTCCCCGGGGCTTTGTTCCGAGCCCTGAGCGCGTTCGCCCTCCGGGACGTCAACCTGGCCAAGATCGAGTCCCGCCCCCTGCGGGGTAAACCCTGGGAGTACTTGTTCTACCTGGATCTGCTGGGCCGGGCCGACGAGCCGAGAGTGAAGAATGCGCTGGCGCACTTGGGCGAGCTGGCCGATTTCCTGCGCGTGCTGGGTTCCTACCCGCGGGGGCACTGAAGCGCAGCTCCCGAGCCTGGCGCGCCGGGAGTCCTAGTGCTTGATCGGGTGAACCAACTCCCGGTTCGCTATTGATAGCACCACACCGTCCGCGGGTGGGTCTCAGAAGTTCAACTTCAAGGCGAGCTGCACCGAGCGCGGGGAATTCTGCTGCCCGGTGATGCGGCCGAAGTTGGCGTTGTTGATGTCCAGCGACGCCGGCCCGCTGAAGATCACCGCGTTGGCCACGTTGAAGGCCTCGGCGGAGAAATCCAGCTTGAAGCGCTCGGTGATGCGGAACTGCCGCGTGAGGCCCACGTCCTGGTTCCAGAAACCGGGATTGTACAGCCCGTAGGAGCCGGCGCCGGGCGTGTTGCCGTAAGTGTAAGGAGCCGGGTTCATGAAGGCCTTGGCATCCAGGAAGGCGGGCCGGGCGCCCAGCAGATCGCCGCTGCCCCAGTCTCCGTTGATCCGCACAGAGCCGGTGAAGCTCGGGTTGTAGGAGGCGCGGCAGCCGCCCGCGTTGGGCAGGTTGCAGGAGGCCCCGATGATCCCATAGGGCAGACCCGAACGGAGGCGCGTGATGCTGGACAGGCGCCAGCCGCTCGCCACCGCCCGCGCCACCAGGTTGGACGGATTGATGGCGCGGCCGGAACCGAACGGCAGCTCGTAAACCACCATGGCGTTGAAGACGTGACGCCGGTCGCTCTCGCCGTGCGTCTTCTCGGTCTTCCAGTAGTAGGCGGTCCGGCCCGCCCCCGCGTCGGACAGGGTCTTGCTCCAGGTGTGGTTGAGGTTCAAGGTGAGCCCGGAGGACATTCTCTTGCTCAGCGTGATCTGGAGCGAGTTGTAGTTGGAGCTGGCCAGGTTGACGAAATCTGCGCCGATCGAGGAGTACTGCGGGTAGGGGCGCAGCATCTGAGCGAAAGTGCCCCGGAAGTTGGCGAAGGGCAGGCTGAGGCCGGGAATGATCGCCTGCGCGGAAGCCAGGGTGGTGGCATTGAGCTGGGAGGTCAGCAGATTGCCCAGCGCCAGGTAGCGCGGCTGAATCTGGCTCGACCAGATGCCCAGGCCGCCGCCGCGCAGGAGCTTTCCGTTGCTGCCCGCATAACCGAGGGTCAGCGTGGCCGACGAGGTCAGCGCCCGCTGGAGGGAGAGGTTCCAGTTCTGATAGCGAGGCGGCCGGGCGGCGTTCTCCGGGTTGTCGAAGCTGACGCTGCCGCCCGAAGGGTTTTGCGTCGTGTAACCGGTGTTGAGGGTGGCATCGAAGAAGGGTGGTTTCTGATAAGCCGGCACTCCGTCGTTCCAGTTGAACGCCGGGGTGAAGCTGTCCAGGGAGGTGAAGCCGGGGGCGGCCGTGTAGCCGAGCTTGCCGGTGCCCTCGCGCGCCCCGCCCCGTCCGCCGACGGCGCCGTGACGCGAGTACATCATCCCGTAGCCGGCGCGCACCACCGTCTTGTCGCCGAGCTTGTAAGCGAATCCGATGCGCGGTCCCCAGTTGTCGTAGTGAGTCTTGATTCGCGTCCGGCAGTTGCAGTAGAGCGGGGCTTGCCCGTTGCCGCCGAACTGGAGTGCGCCCGGAAAGTTACTAGCCGCGGGATTCGATATATCCGGATTGAACCACGACACCCGGTCCCGCACCTCGACGTACGGGTGCATGAGGTCGTAGCGGAGGCCGAGATTCAGAGTGAAGTTCCGCGTGACTCTCCAGTCGTCGCTGAACCACCAGGCGTAGTTGCGGAAGCGGGCGCCCGAGGTCACCACCGAATCTTCAGTCACGGTTGAGGAGTTCAGCGTGCCCAGCAGGTAGCTGGCGTAAGAATTCCCCGTGCCAGTGTCCAGCCTGCCCGAGGTGAATCCCGAGGTTTGCGCATTGCTGAAGTTGGCGATGAACAGAGTCCCGTCCCAGCGCGCCCGGTAGTTGTCCTGGAGGCGCTGGAGCTGGAAACCCGCCTTCACCGAGTGACTGCCCCGAACCCACTGAAAGCTATCCTGGAGCGTGAAGTTGTTCAGCGCGTCGAGGAACGGACGGGCATCCGTGCCGCGCCAGCCCTGCGGCGCGTTCGGGCCGGCAAAGGAGACCTCGGGGAAGGATTGCGTCGCGTCACCCGGCGGCAGGCCCTTGATGCCGGCTTTCTCGACCCACTTGCCGTCAATGGTCGGGTTGGTGATCGGGATCCACAACCGGGAGGCGCCGAAGCTGACCTGGTTCACCATCGTGGCGTTCATCACCCAGGTGTGCTTGATCTGGCCCACGGTGGGCACTTCGTCCACCACGCGGGTCACGACGTACGGCAGCGGAAGGGGAACCGGGTTGCCCCGCACCGCGCTGCTCTGGTTGTGCGCGCCGCGTGAGAAGAACACCGCAAAGCGCTGAGCGTCGGTAGCGTTGAGGTCCACTTTGACGTTGACGTTGGCATTGTTGAACCCCACGCCCTGGTTGTTGTTGAGGAAATTGTTGGCGATCCCGGAGTGCGTGGGCGCCGGCATCGGCTCCTGGAAGAGCTTCGAGGCCGACGAGAGGCGGTTCGCCGGAATGATCTTGCCGGCGAACGGCTCGCGGGTGCAGTTCGTGCCGCCGGGACATACCGTGGTCCCCGGGTCGAAAATCGCGACCGGCAACTCGCTGAAATCGCCGGTGCGCATCTTCAGCGTGGGGATGGTCACAAAGCGGTAGTCTGTCGCCACGCGGTAGCGATAGGCGTCGTAGGAGCCGAAGAAGAAGATGCGGTTCCGCTTGAGGGGTCCGCCGATGGTGAAGCCGAACTGGTTCTGGTTCTGCTGCGAGCGCTTGGGCGAGAAGAAGGCACGGGCGTCCAGAACGGTGTTGCGGAAGTACTCGAACAGCGACCCGTGCAGGTCGTTGGCGCCGGACTTGAGCGTGTAATTCTCCGAGCCCTGCCCGTTGTACTCGACCGACTGGCCGCTGGTCTCCACCTGAAACTGATCCACGGCTTCCACCGAGACGCCGAACTGGAGCGCGCGGCTCTCACCCTGCCGGACCGCGTCCGTGATGGGGAGGCCCTCCAGGTAGACATCCTTGGAGAAACTCTGGCCCCCGTTGACGAAGCCGAAGGTTCCGCCTTCCTGGACCCCGGGCATCAGGTAGACGAAGGCGGCCGGGTTGCGGGGGCTGCCGTCGCCCATGGCGAGCGGCAGCGCGGTATACATGTCGTTGCGGATCGTCCGCCCCATGCGGGCATCGGCAGTGTTCAGTTCCGGCGGCGCCGCAATGACGGTGATGCTCTCGACCGGCGCGCCGACCTCGAGCTTGAGGTTCATTTCCACGGTGCTGAGAGCGTCTACCACGACGTGCTCCTGCACTGTGGTTCGAAAACCGGCGGCCGACGCGGTGATCTTGTAGGTTCCCGCGGGCAGCGGCGCGATCACGTACAGTCCGGCCGCCGTGGTCTCGCGCCGGGTCTCCACCCCGGTGGCCACGTTGATCGCCGTGACGGTGGCACTCGGCACCACCGCGCCCGACGGATCGAAGACTGTCCCCTTGATGGTCCCGCTACCGCCGATCTGGGCGGCCAACGAGGCCGCAAACAGCAACCACGCAAGCAGTGCAACCGACCCCCATCCGCGTCGAGAGTGCATGAACTCCGCTCCTTTCCGTTCTTGAAAAGATCGTGGCCGGACAGGGTCCTGCGCCGACCCGCGATCTCAACCCGGACTTCCGTGTCGGCAGCCGGGTTGAAGCAAGTATACACCCGCTTGCCTCTGTTGACCTCATCTTGAAGAATTCGGCCCGAAGCTGGAGACGACGCCCCTCGCGGCGGAGTTGTTGTTTTGTTGGGGCCGGCATGGTGGTCCAGTTTGATCAGCGGCAGGTTCACCGAGTTGCGAATGACCGGCGAGGAAGTGAAGGTGTTCGAGTTCGCCAAGTCCGGGCCGACGTTGGCCGCCGGGAGCAGGTTGAACACCGCCACGCCGGACGGGTTGAGCATGCTGGGGGGCACCACAGCCAGCGGGGAGGACCGCTGCACCTGCGAAGGCAACGTGGCTTGCCGCGTGGTCGCCTGCCTCAGGCGCAACCCTTCGTAAGCGCCAAAGAAGAAGGTCTTGTCCCGGCGGACGGGCCCTCCCAGGGTCCCGCCGAACTGGTTGCGATCGAACCGGGGGATCTGGGCGCATGTGCCCGGGGTGGAGGCGGGAGCGCAGTCCGGAAGATCGAAGAAATTCTTGGCATCCAGACGCCGGTTGCGGAAGAAGTCAAAGAGACTGCCGTGGAACTGGTTGGCGCCGCTCTTCAGAACCACGTTGACCTGCGCGCCGCCGCTGCGGCCGAATTCGGCCGAATAGTCGCTGGACTGCACCTTTCCACCTGCAAGTAGACGTCGCTAAAGAGGCTGCGGCGGAAACCCGGCTTCTCGACGGTCACCCGATAGAGCGCCGGGGGCAACAGCGGGACCGTGTAGTCGCCGTCTTCATTGGTCTCCACCTCGCGGCTGGCATTGGTCTGTTGGTCGCGTACCGTAACCCGGGCTTTCGGCACGAACACACCGTTCTCTCCTGAGCGACCGGCGAACAAGTCCGGCGGATCGTCTGGTGTTGAGCTGGGACTTCCGCTCTGGGGTCCCGATAATCCGACAGGATACAACAGAGCGCCTGCTGTTGGAGGGTACCTGCGCGGTCTTCGGCCCCGGCTACCCGCAGCGGTCCCAGGAGGGGCCGGTTCTGCCTCTGCCGAGGAGCCGGAACAGGAGGGTTGAGGGGTGCGGGAATTCGTTGAAGACTGGTGGGCGCGATCCGGCTCGGACGGATGACCTCCTCAAGTGTGAAGCAGGCGCTCTGACCGACTCAACCCCAGGCGAGTGGACGCAGGTGGGTGAAGTTGACCACGTCAATCCCCACCTTCTGGAGCGCACCACCCAATGCAAGGTCGTCTGTGAGGACCAGCAGTCTGTCCCGTGCGATGCTGGCAATCGCAGCATCCGTCAGGCCAAGGCGGACGAACTGGTCGCCCCGCACGAGCTGCCGGGCCTCGCACTGCCGCTCATCGTAGAGTTCGACTTCCTGCGCGAACAGGCGCCGAAACCGGCAGACAGCCTCAGCCTGGAGTCTGCCGGCCAAGTTACTGACTTCGGTGAGGACGTGTGGCGTGGTAATGATCCGGTCGAAGAGGCGAACGAATCGGTCCAGGATGTCGAACTCGTCGGGCTGATAGCGCTTGGTGTGGGGGAACCGGGTGAGTGCCAACCGGTTGTGCCTGCCGATCAGGAGCACGATCAGGAGGCTGGAATCGACCAGGACGCCACGCCGGGCATGCTTCTCCACCAAACCTTGGAGATGCTCGTCGAGCTGCCGGTCCACCGCCACAGGATCAGACGCTGCGGATCTTGATGGAAATGAAAGCTCCGGAGTCGGCGTCGATGGTCACGACCTTGTACTCTTTGTCCGGCGAGCCCATCACGGTACCCAACATCGGCAGTCGTGGGGGCAGGCTAATCGTGACGGCCCAGTGAGCGGAGCCGTTCCCTCCGACCAACTCGATCTCCTCCAGGAACGCATGTTCGACCCGTGTGTCCTGGGTGATGTCCTTGAAAGCGTCTATCGCCAAGCGAACGGCGTCACGAGCCTCAATCATAGGCCTACTCCTCACTTCTTATCATACCCTCGAAGAGGACCCCCAGAACCGGTGGGACGTGGTGGGCGCGATCCGACTTGAACGGATGACCTCCTCAAGTGTGAAGCAGGCGGCAGCCTGACCGCCACCTACCGCTTCTTCGGGTATGGTTGTACAGTGGTCAGCCCGGGAATCGCATGGAAGTGCCGCACGTTGAAGGTGTGAAGCGGCAAGCCCAACCCAACAGCGGTCTCCCCGATCAGGACGTCCAGTAGCCCCACCTTGCGATCCAAGCGGCCCACGGCGTAGTCCGCCAAGACCCGGTCGTAGTCGCTCGGACCTGTCCAGAGCAGCCGGTGTGGCGCAAGGAGGCGAAGGATGCGGTCTGTCTCTTGGTGGTTGCGACAGCCTTCCAGAAGCTCCAGCGCCGAGAAACCAGGGACGAGGATACGGGCCTTGCCGAGGGACTCGAACCACTCAACCGCGGGTGGGTAGCCGCGAAGAAGGTCGATCAGCACATCGGTATCGACGAGGATCACGATCACGGGAGACGGCGCCTGGACAGCCGCTCGCGCAGTTCACGGGCGAACGCGGAGCCGGCGCGGATATCCCGTCGATCCTTCCACATCCCCACAACCCCGGACTCCAACAGCTCTTTCGCGGTGAGCGAGGGCAGTTCCTTCCGGCCTCCGAGGTTGGCACGTTCCTTGAGAAGTTGTGATCGCGTCAACGGGGCCTTCTCCCTGATCTCAGTGTACCACCGGAGCGTTCTCGCACTGCCGCGCACCGACCGCGAGGCGGAAAGGCGGACGGTTAGGCCTGGTGGGCGCGACAGGACTCGAACCTGTGACCTCCTGCGTGTGAAGCAGGCGCTCTTGGGTGCGAGAGAGACGGTAAACACTTGAAAAATATGGTCCGCTTGACTGAACAACCGTCGAAAAGAGCCTCAGAAATGGGTGCCCCTAATGGTGCCCCTCGCCTGGCACACTACAGAGTCTTGCTACGACATTAACGACCTTAACGACCGAAGTTCTTTTTCAGTGGGTTAGCGGTCCTTCAAGGCAGGGGGCTTTACGACAATAGCCCCTCACCCCGCCTAACAATTCTTTAGAGGCCGAGGCTCGCCGGTAGATTAGTGGCACTGGTTCATCAGCGACAGGGGGCTAAGAGTGGCGGGGAAGGGTTCGCCCCGCGCGCGCGAGTTGCAGGAACCCTTGGGCCCAAAAGAGCACAAGGGTTTCAGGGGAAGGGTTCGCCCCGCGCGCGCGAGTTGCAGGACGAGCGGATCGAAAATGAAACCCAAGCATCGGGAGAGGCACGACCGCGCGAACCTGGAGGCCGCCAGCGTCATCCTGGCCCATTCTGAGCGATACGGGGGTGAGACGGCACTGCTGGTTCGGTGGGCGCACTTGGTGATGGAACGACAGGGGGAACATGGCGAAACTCGGCAAGCGCGATCAGAAGGCGAAGGCCAGCCTCTATCAAAGCCGGAAGCTCAAGGAACGCTGTTTAGCCGAACTGAGGCAGCTTGAACTCCGCGAACGCAAGGGGGAGCTGATCCAGACGGCGGCCGTGCGCGCCGTGTGGTCCGAGCATCACGCCCGCATCCGGGACCGGGCGCTCGCTATGCCCGACCGCTTAGCTGAGGCGCTGGCGAATCAGCCTGCGAGCGTGGTCCGCGAAAAGCTAAGGGCTGAAGTCGAAGACCTGCTGAGGAATTGTGCCGAGAACGTCATCTGAGGTCCGCAGGGCGCGTCTGCTGCTTCGGGAAGCCTGCGATACCCTTCTACCCCCGCCGCGCGTTCCTGTGGCGTCCTGGGCCGATCAGAACCGCATCCTGGGATCGTCCTCCCCCGAACCGGGGCCGTGGCGGACAGACCGCACGCCCTATTTGCGGGAGATCATGGACTCGCTGATGCCGGGATCGCCGGTTGAGCGGGTGATCTTCATGAAGGGCGCCCAGATCGGCGGCACCGAAGTCTTGTTGAACTTCTGCGGCTACA
>CAYGVJ010000002.1:0-7547 GCA_964353255.1 uncultured Solibacteraceae bacterium
GCGTTGGTGTCGCCGAACAGGTTGTGCAGGTCGCCCAGGATCTCCTGGTAGGCGCCCAGCAGGAAGGCGCCCAGGAAGTAGTCCTGGCCGTTGAAGGCGTGCAGCGGAAGGGTGCGCTTGACGTCGCGCCGATCGATGAACTGGTCAATCTTGCCGTCGGAATCGCAGGAGATGTCGCCCAGGATGGCGTTGCGGCCGGGACGCTCCTCGAGCCGGTGAATGGGCATCACGGGGAACAACTGCTTGACGGCCCAGCTATCCGGCATGCTCTGGAACAAGGAGAAGTTGCAGAAGTAAGTGTCCGAGAGCATGGCGTCCAGGCCTTCCAGCTCCTCCGGGAAGTACTCCAGTTCCTTGGCCAGGCGCTGGATGCGGCGGCAGATCGCCCAGTAGAGATTCTCGGCCAGGCATCTCTGGTCCAGCGGGAGGTAGCCCAGGCTGAAGAGGTTGAGGGCCTGGTCGAGGGCTTGCTGGGCGTCGTGAAAACTTTCCAGCAGGTTCTTGCCGGTCAGGGAGCGGTAAGTTTCCTGGAGATCGATGACCGGCTGCTCGGAGTCCGGGGGCACTTCCTGCTGCTGGACGTCCTCCTCGCCCAGCCCGCTCACCCCGAGCACGTTGAACACCAGCGCGCTGTGGTAGGCGGCCACGGCGCGCCCGCTCTCCGAGAGGATGGTGGGGTGCGGCGTGCCGGCCTCGTCGCAGACGTTCTGCACGTGGTAGACCACGTCGTTGGCGTATTCCTGGAGCGTGTAGTTCACGCTGGATTCGAAGTCCGTCTGCGATCCGTCGTAGTCCACGCCCAAACCGCCGCCCACGTCCAGATACTTGAGGCCCGCGCCGGCCCGCACCAGCTCGACGTAGATGCGGGCGGCCTCGATCACCGCCGCCTTGATCTGACGGATGTTGGTGATCTGGCTGCCCAGGTGAAAGTGCAGGAGCTCGAGGCAGTCGGCCATGCCCACGGCTTTGAGCTGCTCGCAGGCGCGCAGGGCCTCGCTGGCCGTCAGCCCGAACTTCGAGCGGTAGCCCCCGGAGGACTTCCAGCGGCCCGAACCCCGGCTGGCCAGCTTGATGCGCAGCCCGATGACCGGGCGAACGCCCACCCGCTGCGCGTGCTCGGTGATCAGGTCCAGCTCGGTGTACTTCTCGACCACCGGGATGATCTGCCGGCCGATTTTCTTGGCCAGCATGACCATCTCGATGTACTCGTCGTCCTTGAAGCCGTTGCAGATGATGGGCGTGTCGTTGTCGGCGATGGCCAGCACGGCCAGCAGCTCGGGTTTGGAGCCGGCCTCGAGGCCGTTCTTGAGGGGCCGGCCAAACTCAAAGATTTCCTCGACCACCTGGCGCTGCTGGTTCACCTTGATCGGGTAAATGCACCGGTATTCTCCGTGGTAGCCCTGCTCGGCGATGGCGTCCCGGAAAGCCTGATGGATCTCGCGCAGCCGATGCCGCAGAATGTCGCCGAAGCGGACGAGAATGGGCAGGGAGATGCCCCGCAGGACGAGAGTGTCAACCAGCTCCTTGAGGTCGATTCCTTGGGCAGGATCCTTAGAGGGGTGCACCCAGAGGTGGCCGTTGGCGCCGACTGAGAAATAGCCCTTGCCCCAACTGGCCACGTCGTAAAGCTCGCCGGCGTCAGCCGTTCTCCAGCGCTCCGTCGGCTCCCGCAACAGCACCGGCTCGACCAGCTTCAACTCAAGACTCCTCCTTGAAATTCAAGTGTGTATCGAAACGCGCCGGGCGGCAAGAGTTTTTCTGCGACCCAGACTGGAAAGTCCGTGCCACCGGTGTCGTCTCGCCAGCGCCTCAGAAGACAAAGGCGAAGCCCACCGAGGTCTCGAGCTGGTGCATCCAGCCCTTCAGCTCCCCCAGGCCGAAATCCGGCTTGCCCTGGAAGTAGTCGCGGACGTCGAGGCGCACCATGAAGATCTCGCTCACCCGCACCTTGATCCCGCCGCCGTAGTTGAGCCCGAACTTGGTGACGCCGTTGCCCGAGAAGACCGAGGAACCCGGCGGGTAGAAGGTGCTGAAGTGACCGCCGCCGGTGGCGAAGGGTCGCACCTTCGAGCCTTCGGGAGTGGCGTAGACCAGGAAGTTGTAGAACCCCTGGTGCACCGGCATGCCCACTTCCTCGCGGGGCGTGGTGCTGAAGGAGAGCTTGCCGTGATTGTAGGCATAGCCGAACTCGTGACCCCGGCGCCCTTCGCTGTTGACGGTGAACCGGAACCCCAGGCGGAAGTCGGTCTTCACTTCGGTGTCAATGGCGGCGGTTGCGCCCGTGCTGGTCGTCCCCTGAACAGTGCCGAGGCTAGCGTTGCGCAGCGTGGATTTGCCCGCGTTGATGGACAGCTCCCCCATCTGTGCCCAGGCGGCGGTTGCGCCGGCCAGCAGCAGCCAGGTCCAGCTCCAGCGTCTCATTAGGATGTCCTCCATTCCTCGCGGTGAATCTCCCGCTTAAACCAGGATGACATGAATCTCCCCCGGTCCGTGCACGCCGCGGACCAGGATTTGCTCGATATCGGCGGTGCGGCTGGGCCCGGTGATCAGCACCATCGAGCTGGTTTGCTCGGCCGGGCGGGGCAAGAGGGTAAACAGCTCGTCCAGCCCGGACAGCATTCTCTGCGCCGGCAGCACGGCCACGTGCACGGGGGGTAGCAGCGAGATCAGCCGCGCCTCCTCGGGGCCGGACAGCATGACCAGCGTGCCGGTGTCGGCCAGGGCCCAGTCGGCGCTGGTGATCCCGACTTGAGCCGCGGCGCAAGCCTCGCGCAAGGCCGCGGGATCGGTGAGGCCAGCGCGCACCGAAGGCAGGCTGGTAATGCCGCACTCGCACAGGAAGGGGGCATTCGAGGCCACCGCCAGCCGGCCCGCGACCAGTCTCTCGACCACGACGCCGGCCTCCTCGGGCGAGGCGGCCCGCCAGGCCTTGCCGCCGAGTGCCTCAAGCTCCCGGCAGAAGCTTTCCAGGCGGGCTTCCGCATCCACATCCGGGGTTTTCAGCCTGGGGGGCGGGGCGGGCGCGGCGGGTTGCCCAACGCTTCGTCCGAGGGCCGTCCGCACCTGGTGGAGAATGCTCTCGCGAGGCATCAGTGTGACCTATCCCGAACGCGCGCGCGCCAGGCCTGCCGGAAACTCCGTTCCGGCCACGGCGGCAGATCCCGCTGGCTGAACCAAGCCCCCAACGGCCCGCGCATCAGCCAGGCCGGAAGCCGCCGGGGCCAGTCCCTGGCTTCCTCGCCCGGCATGGCCGCCGCAGCTACACTCCCGAGCATTTCATAGATGCGCGGGTGACGCATCACCCAAGCCCAGAGCCGGAAGGCCAGCCGCTCCAGCCGGTTGACGCTCTGGCGGGAGAGGGCCTTCTGCACTTCCGAGCGCAGATCGAGCAACAGCTTGGGCAGCTCGATCCTGACCGGGCAGACCTCCCCGCACGCGCCGCACAGGCTGGAGGCGAAAGGCAGCCAAGGAAACTCGGTCAGGCCCTGGTACTGCGGCGTGATGACCGCCCCGATCGCCCCGGAGTAAACCCACGGGTAGCTGTGCCCGCCGATCTTGCGGTAGACCGGGCAATGGCTCAAGCAAGCGCCGCAGCGGATGCAGTAGAGCGACTGGCGCTTCTCGCGGTCGGCCAGGAGCCGGCTGCGGCCGTTGTCCAGCAACACCACGTAGAACTCCTCCGGGCCGTCGATTTCTCCGGCCCGCCGCGGGCCCGACAGGAACGAGGTGTACACGGTGAGGGGCTGGCCGGTGGCGCTGCGGCCCAGCAGCTTCAGGAACACCGCCAGGTCCTGCGCCCGAGGAATCATTTTCTCGATCCCGGCGACGGCCACATGGATCCTGGGCGCCGAAGTGCTCATCCGCGCGTTGCCCTCGTTCTCCACCAACACCACCGCGCCCGAGTCCGCCACCAGGAAGTTGGCGCCGCTCATGCCGATGTCCGCCGCCAGGAACTTGTCCCGCAACGCGGCCCGGGCGATCTTGGTGAGCTTCTCGGGATCACTGACGCGCTCCACCCCCAGCCGCCGGCTGAACAGCTCGCCCACGTCCTCGCGGGTCTTGTGCAAGGCCGGCGCCACGATGTGATAGGGACGCTCGCCGGCCAGCTGGATGATGTACTCGCCGAGGTCAGTCTCTACGACTTCCAGCCCCTGGGGTTCGAGGCGACTGAGCAGCTCGATTTCCTCGGTGGTCATGGATTTGGATTTGACTATCAAGCGCGCCTGTTTCCGCCCCGCCAGATCGAGGACGAACTCGGCTACGTCCTTGGCGTCGCGGGCCCAGACCAAGTGGCCGCCGCGCGCCAGAAGCTGTTGCTCGAACTGTTCGAGGTAGTAGTCCAGGTTGTCGAGGGTGTGCTGCTTGATGAGGTGGGCTTGAAGGCGCAGTTCCTGGAAGTCGGGCAGGACCTCGGGGGCCACGGCGGCTCGGCGGTGATCCATGAGCCGGCCCGAGGCCGCGTAGACGGCGGCCTGCAACCTGGGGTCGCCCAGCGTGGCCCGGATCTGATCCTGGTACGTGCCGCTCATCGGTTCCCCTACTGGTGAGCCAGGACCTCGGCCAGGTGCAGCGTGCGGATGTCGAGCCCGGCGCGCGACAAGGCGCCGCGGATGTGCAGCAGGCAGCTTGCGTCGATACCCACCACGGCCTCGGCGCCGGTTTGACGGATGGCGTCGATCTTCGAGCGGGCCAGGCTGCCGGAGACCTCGGGGAACTTCACCGCGAAGGTGCCGCCAAAGCCGCAGCATTCCTCGGCCGGCTCCATCTCGCGCAACGACAGGCCGCGCACCCTGGCCAGCAGACGCCGGGGACCTTCCTTGATGCCCAGCTCGCGCAGGCCGTGACAACTGTCATGGAAGGTGACCGCACCCTCGAAGCGCGCCCCCACGTCCTCGACCCGCGCCACCTCCAGCAGGAACTTCGAGAACTCCCAGATGCGTGGCAGCAGGCGCTCGGTCGCCTCCAGCAGGCGCGGCTCCTGCTCGAAAAGCTCCGGGTAGTGATTGCGGATCATGGCCGTGCAGGATCCCGACGGGATGATGACGTAGTCGGCGTCCTGGAAGACCTCCAGGAAATGCCGGGCCACTTGGCGGGCTTCGTCGCGGTAGCCAGTATTGAAAGCCGGCTGGCCGCAGCAGGTCTGGGCCTCGGGGAAATCCACGGTGTAGCCGATCCGCTCCAGCACCTCCGCCACGGCCAGGCCGGTTTGCGGGAACAACTGATCGACGATGCAGGTGACGAACAGAGACACCCGAGGCATGAAGTTGAGATTGTAACAGGAACGCGGCGCGAGGCAGGTCATCGGCCTGCCTGTAATCCGGACGTAGGAAGTTGTCCGGCCAGGGGGCCGGACGCGGACGGGGGCGTCCGCCTTACAACGGCGCGCAGTAGGGCGGGTCCCCTGACCCGCGAGCCAGCCCCCCGGCTGGCTCACCCAACTGGTGGCCACCCCATCAACTGGCACGCCGCGCCACTGGGCGTCTCGCCGAGGCAATCCCTCGCTACGTACGGATTACGGGCCGACCCGCCGGCGATTTTAGAGGTGAGTTCAACGCTGCTCACACGGCCAGCGGGCAGGATGGTTGTGGGGAGCAGCCGTTCTTGGCGATCGTCCGGGAGTCAACGGCTCAGCGCATCACCGGCTGGCGTGTTCTGCCAGGCCGCCGGACCCGCCTGTCCGAGCGGGCGCTCAGGGCCTTCGCCAGGCCCTCAGGCACGGGCAACAGGAAGAAACGCTCCGCCGAGTACCCATAGTCCTCACCGCTCTCATCAATCACGCGAATGTAGCCATGTTTCGCCGCCTCCGCGTCGGGTATGACCGGGTACAGTTTGCCGACCTCGAGAGAAGCAGAGTATCCTCTGTTGTCCGTGCAAACTCCATACTGAGTTGATCGCGTGGCCATCCTTCTCATGCCTCAATCCAGCAGAGGAAGTTTCAGTTTGAACTCCATCCGTCCGATCCCATGGGCCTCGTACCAGTAGACCTCTGCTGTGTGCACCGTACCATCCACCAGCCGTACTGTGGCGATTCCCCGCAGCTTTCTCCACCGGCCCTTGCCATAGAACCTCTGCAACCGCCTGCGATCCCGAAGCCCGCGTCCCAAGGCGATGGGCTCGATCGCAGTGAGGTTGCCGATGATCCCAAAGTCCATGGACCCGACATCCGGAGAACCACTTTCCAGTCTACCGCGTTTGCCGGCCTAACGACCCAGGCGCTCAGGTGCGGCCCGCGTCTGCCCGCCCCCTGGAGCGACCGTCGCTTTGCACGTTACCTGCCGCGAGCCCACCTTCTGGAGCCCCCGCTTGACGCTCGCGTTTACATTTCGTAAACTGAACTCGTGAGGGTGATCAGCAGGCCGGCGATCCTGAGGTTCTCCCGGAGGCACCCGGACGCGCTGGTCTCGCTGATGAACTGGTACAGAATCACTCGCCGGGCGGACTGGAACTGTCTGGCAGAGGTGAGGAGCGATTTCGGCCATGCGGATGTGGTCGGCAGGAGGACGGTGTTCAACATTCATGGGAACGCCTACAGGCTGATCGCGCGGGTCAACTACCGAACGAAGCGGGTCTTTATCCTGCACATCCTCACCCACGCCGAGTACGCCAAAGGAGACTGGAAATGATGAGGGCATCGGTGGAAATCGACGACACGGCTTACGCCGAGCTGCTGGCCAAGTCGCGGCCACGGCCTATCCGCAACGACGAGGAGCATGAGCGTTTCACGAACCTGCTGCTCGAGTTGGACGAGCGCGAGGACCTGTCGCCGGAGGAAGAAGCCCTCGCCGAAGTGCTCACGCTTCTCATCGAGGATTACGAGGTGAAGCGCTATCCGCTGCCTCGCGTCTCCCCCCACGAGTCGTTGAAGGCGTTGATGGAGGAGCGCGGCCTCAAACACAAAGACATCTGGCCGGTCCTGGGCAACAAGGGAGCTGCGACCGAGGTGCTGGCCGGCCGCCGTTCCATCAGCAAGGCGCAGGCGAAGCGGTTGGCGGAGTTCTTTCGCGTGCCTGTGGACCTGTTCATCTGAGAACCACACTACGACGTGCCAGCGTGCCTGGGCTGAGCTGGTGGCTCGGCAACGCACCCCACAACCGCGTCACAATCTACATATGAGAATTGCACTGCTGGTTTCGCTGATTGTGGCTGCAATGGCAAACGCTCAGAACTACACGGCGCAGAAAGTGGTTGTCGAGGGCGTCGAGGTGATCCGGCTGGCCGACGCGGCCCGCCAGGTGGAAGTCTCGATCGTGCCTTCGATCGGCAATCTGGCCTACGAGATGAAGGTGAAAGGCCGGAACATCTTCTGGGCGCCCTTCTCGAGCCCCGGAGAACTGAAGGCCAAGCCGACGCAAGGCGGCAATCCCTTCCTGGCGCCGTGGGCCAACCGCCTGGATCAGGACGCCTTCTATGCCAACGGCAAGCGGTACTTGCTGAACCCCGAGTTGGGCAACTGGCGGCGGGACGGCAACAAGAACCCGATCCACGGCCTGCTGGTGTTCTCTTCGGCCTGGCAGGTAGCCCGCCTCAACGCCGACGCCAACTCGGCG
>CAYGVJ010000002.1:7647-94782 GCA_964353255.1 uncultured Solibacteraceae bacterium
GGTAGCCCGCCTCAACGCCGACGCCAACTCGGCGGAGGTCGCCAGCCGGCTGGAGTTCTGGCGGCACCCCGACCTGATGGCACAGTTTCCCTTTGCCCATACCATCGAGATGATCTACCGGTTACGGGAGGGCGTCCTGGAAGTGGAAACCGTGCTGGAGAGTCACTCGACGCAGCCAATGCCGGTGTCCATCGGCTACCATCCCTACTTCCAGGTGCAGGACGCGCCGCGGGACCAGTGGAAGGTGCACCTGGCGGCGCGCGAGCAGGTTGTGCTGTCGAGCTTGCTGCTGCCGACGGGCGAGCGCAAGCCGGTGACGCTGGCCGACCCGCTGCCGCTCGAAGGTACGCAGCTCGACGACGTTTTTACGAACCTGATTCGGGACGCCAGCGGCCGGGCCGAATTCTGGGTCCAGGGGGCGAAGCAAAGGGTCTCGGTGATCTACGGCCCGAAGTACCGAGTGGCGGTGGTCTTCGCGCCGCGCGGGCGCAACTTCATCTGCTTCGAGCCGATGGCCGCGATCACCAACGCCTTGAACCTGGCGCAGGCCGGCGTGTACAAGGAGCTCCAGTACGTGCCGCCGGGCGGGACATGGCGGGAGAGCTTCTGGGTGCGGCCGAGCGGGTTCTCACTTATCCTCAGCAGCGAGTGAGGGCGCCCGGAGCGAACCCAGGCGCCCTACTGTGGTGGATAGCCGGGGGCGGCTCAGCCGCGCTCGGCCGTGGGCACGAACTCGCGCCGGCCGTAACCCAGGTAAAGCTGCCGCGGACGCGCGATCTTCTGCTCCTTGTCGGTGATCAGCTCCCGCCACTGAGCCAGCCAGCCGGTCATACGCGGTATGGCGAACAGCACCGTGAAGATGTCCGGCTTGAAGCCCAGCGCCTGGTAGATGATCCCGGAGTAGAAATCGACGTTGGGATAGAGCTTGCGGCTGACAAAGAAGTCGTCGGAGAGTGCGATGCGCTCCAGCTCGATGGCGATCTCCAGCTTGGGGTTGCGTCCGGTGATCTCGAAAACCTCTTCGGCGGTCCGCTTGATGATGCGGGCGCGCGGGTCGTAGTTCTTGTAGACCCGGTGGCCGAAGCCCATGAGCATCACTTCGCGCTTCTTGACCCGCTCGATGAAGGCCGGAACCTTATCCAGCGAGCCGATCTGGTCGAGCATCTTGAGGACTTCTTCGTTGGCCCCGCCGTGCAGCGGACCCCACAGCGCCGTGACCGCGCCCGCGGAGGAGGCAAACGGGTCGGCCTGCGAGCTGCCCACGCTGCGCATGGCGTTGGCGGAGCAGTTCTGCTCGTGATCGGTGTGCAGGATGAACAGGATGTCCAAGGCGCGCGCCAGCACCGGATGGGGCTGGTACTTGGCCTCGGTCATCTTCCAGAGCATGTTCATGAAGTTGCCCGTGTAGCTCAGTTCGGGGTCCGGCGCCACATACGGCAGTTCCCGCTTGCGGCGGTAGGCGTAAGCGCCCAGGGTGGGGACCTTGGCGATCAGGCGGACGGTCTGAAGCCACCGCGACTCGGCGTCCAGCACGTGCCGGGAGTCCGGATAGTAGGTGGCCAGCGCCGCCAGGCAGGCCGCCAGCATGCCCATGGGATGGGCATCCGGGCTCATCGCGTCCAGCATTCGCTTGATGAACTCCGGAACCATAGTGTGCTTGCTGACCTCGGCCTCGAAGGCCTTTAGTTGCGACTCGGTGGGCAGCTCGCCGTGGAGCGTCAGGTAGGCGACCTCCAGGAAGCTGCAATTCTCAGCCAACTGATCGATGGGGTAGCCGCGGTAGAGCAGAATGCCGCGGTCGCCGTCGATGAAGGTGATCCGACTCTCGCAAGAGGCCGTGTTCATGAAAGCGGGATCATAGGTCATCAGCCCGAAGTCGTCGGGCGAGGTCTTGATAGGGCGCAAATCCATGGCCCGGATGGCGCCGTTCTTGATGGGAACCGTGTAGGTGGCTCCGGTTCGGTTGTCGGTAATCGTCAGAGTGTCTTCCGGCATCTAAAGCAGATTCCTTTCCTTGATTCGGGACTACGGTTTGGTACTCGAAAAGACCAGTGTACGGAGCCATTATAGGCAGTAGAGCTGGCAGGGCACAAGTCGGCCTTATGAGGGCATAAGCGTAATCAATTCTGAGCGCGGGCGGTATTTAATCCACCCGCCACTGGATGCCGCGCGCCAGTAGCTCCCCCTCCAGTTGCTCCAAGCCGCAGAAGTGAACCGCGTCCAGGCCGTGTTGCCTGCCAGCTTCCACGTAGGAGGGGATGTCGTCGGTGTAGAAGCACTCGCTGGGGAGGCAGCCGGCGCGGGCAATGGCGGACCGGTACATTTCCGGGGCCGGCTTGAGGGCGCCCACGCGGTAGGAGAGGATGAAGTCGTCGAAGTGCCGGAGCAGGGGGTAGCGCTGGCGGAGCATCTCGAAATGGATGGCGTTGGTGTTGGAGAGGACCAGCAGGCGGTAGTTCCGGCGGAGGCCGGCCAGCAGGTCCTCGGGGATGAGGGTCTCGGGCAGGAAGATGCTGCTCCAAAGCTCGCAGAAGCTACGGTAGCCGACCTCTAAGCCGAGTAGGGCGGAGAACTGCTGGAAAAACTCCTCGGGCTGGAGCAAGCCCTGCTCGAAGCGCGTGACGATGTCGGTGGCCGCGACGCGCCGGGCGAGTTCCTCCGGCGGGTAAGGGGTGTGAGGCGCGAGCGCGGCGTAGCCGCGCTGCAACTCGAAGGGCACCAGGACCTTCCCGAGGTCGAAGATGAGGGTCTTGATCAAACCCTCATTGTATCGGCCTTCGTGGCACAGACTTCAGAGGGTGCTGAAAAACGCCCACTCCGGACCGCTTGCTAACGCGTGCGGCTCGGAAAGTGCTTCACTGTCAACAAGACTGGTTCCGAGCCGCGACCGTCAGGGAGCGGTTACGGGCGTTTTTCAGCATCCTCTTTGGCCTGTCGCCCTCGAGCTGGTGCTGGGACTCTTTCCACGGGTTGCCAGCTCTGCTCGGCGGCGAGTGGGGATGAGTGAGTGAGGGGGCGGTAGAAATAAAGTTGGGGGCCGGGAAAATGACATCCAAGGAGCGGAAACAGCCTCGGGGGCTGTATTGTTGACTTCCAGGTTGAGCGGGAGCATCATAAATGGTGCCTCTGTCGCCAGCGCCAGGATCTCGGGGAGGCCAGGCGTAATGGACAGCTTCACCGCGTATCGTCGGTCGCCGTTGGGGCCGTTGCTCGGCTAGACCGTGGCGGGCGGGGGCTTCACAGCCCCCTCGACCGCGTGCGCAAGCCCGCCTCGGGCGAAGAAGGGAGGATTGGGCGTGCCGAGCGGCCGGCCTAAAACCCTAAAGGAACCCTGCCAAATGGTACGCAAGTCATTGCAGTCACAGCGCTTGTGGCCGCGCCTGGACCACGGTGTTTTCATCTTAGGCCGACTGGCCTGGAGTTTTAGGCAGGTCTGGTGAATTATGAGTTAGGCTGCGAAAGCCCCACAGGTAGCGCGGGAGACCGGACATTTCTCTGGCTAAGGCAGGAAGAGGTCGCCAGTGCCCATCGCCGTCCTGACATCCTTCTTTGGTCTCTGTTTGGTCGTATCGTTCATCTCGCTCCGTGACCTTGCTTCGCCACGTCTGGAGCATTGGCTGCTTTTCTTCTACTATGTGGCGACCAAGGTCCGGTACTACCAGGGGGATTATCACTTTGACCGAACGTTTCCGAAAGCCATCAAGCGAGGAACGAGGGGCAACCAAGTGGTTGTTCTCCACTTGGCAGCAGCGGTACAGTTCCTGTTCCTCGCCTGCGCTCGGCTGATAGGACAGCCAATGGCCTTTTTCCAGATCTACGCCGTAACTCTTGGGCTGAACATATCTCAGCTGATCATGCAGAAGCACCTCCTCGACTCAGGTCACGCGAAAGCCAAGCTCGTCGGGGACACGCTCTCCAGGTGGATCTGGATTAACGCCTTCGAGACGGTGGTCGCGTTGGCCGCTTGGCTGGGCCTCGTGATGCTCCCGGACATTCACGCGCGCTTTCCAACACTCAGACAAGCTGCCGATTCGGATGTCGTGGTCGTCGCGGCGATCGTGCTCTTCGTTATTCACCTCATCGACACGTTTTGGAACCAGGACTTCCTGTTTCCTTCGGGATAGCAATAGGTTTCGGCGTTGGGTCGCAGCCTAACAAATTAAGGATTCCTGTCGCGCGTAAGCCGCGACAGAATCGGGGTTGAACTAAATCCCCGGTCCGAGGGTTTGGGTTTTGAACAGGCTTTTGGTGCTGGGTTGTCGTACAGGGGGCGGGGCCTTGGCCAGGGCCCGAGACGGAAGCAGAGGGTGGGACGGCGCCGGCGGCGCAGCAGGTCCGGCCGAGCGCTCCCCGGAAGGCTATAGGTTTGCCTTCTCCTTCAGGCTGCGCCAGAGGTACCAGGAAGCCACCATGCACTCGGGCCGCCACTGGCGGCCCGCCCGCTGCCTTGCGGGGAACTCCACGGCGCGATACAATCCCCATAGGTGGGCGCAGGGCAGCGGTTTGGGCCAACTGATTTTTAGCCGACCGGTTGCGCGCCGGAGGCTTCCTGCCGCTCCTGGGGCTCTGCGAGCCGCAACCGGCAGGCTAAAAATCCTCTGAGTTGGGTGGGCAGACCGGCGCGCATTCTGGGCAAGAGGACGTCATGAGTGCAGCACCGAGTTCCATTCGTCAGGGCTGGCGCAACTTTCTGATCGACGTGGCGTTCGCAAAGGACTACAAGACACCCTACGAGATTGAGTCGCTTGGGCCGCTTCCGAACAACCCGATATTGGACCACCTTTTGCCTTCCCTCCTTCTGGTGAAGCTTGCTTCTCTCGTTGACGAAGCCCTGGGCGAGCACATCGCACAGGCGGGCCTGACGATCCCCAAGACGTACCGAGCCGACTTCAACGCAAAGATCAACCTTCTCAGAGATGGCGGCTACCTAAAAGACCCATCGAAAGTCCACCGGTTGCGGGAGCTTCGAAACGAACTGGCCCACGAGTCCAGTCGCAAAGCGACATGGAACGATTTAGACACAGCCATCGACACGGCTAACGATGAGTTGCAGCATTTGGGGTTTGTCGGACTACGCCCGCAATTTGAGATGTGCGCTGAGCGTGTGCCAGTCGAACCTGGCGATCCAAAGTTCGTTATGAGTTTCAAGTATAGTGTTGTGCTCAAATCGGGAGGCAAGAAAGTAGCGGAATTCACCTGGTGCAAGCATGTCCATCGGGATGAAGAATGAAGGCCATAGCCAGAGCGAAGCGGAGCGTGTTTCGGGCTGCCCTGCTGCCGCCTCAACGCCTAACCAAGCGCTGCAGGCGACGGCCACAGGCCGGCCGCGCCTCAGCGCCCTAGTCGTTAGGCAGCGTGCGTCAGGAAGAAGCGTACCAGGATAGTCGAGGCCCCGTTGTCGAACCATCCATATCAACAGTCACCCGATTGTTCGCGCTACGACTGGAGAGGTCCGACCATTTGGATGTTGCTTGTCCTCTCAGTCCTGGCTGTCGTACCCGGGGAAAGCCTTGCACGCCCGCCAGAAGCTATTTGCAGCGCAGTGTCCCCGGATGACACTTCACATAAACTCGCAGAAGGCTACAGAACGAAGAGGCTGGAGAAGCTCTTCAAGGCGGTGAAAACACGAAGCCACCACAAGGTGCGATTTACGGAGCTGCGCGGGGAAGCAATTCGCGAGAACCTCATGGGGAGGACAACGTTCTGCAGTGACGAGATCGTAGTCCAGCTGGCACCTCTGACTTCGAAGGAGCAGCGCGAGAATGTGATCGCTCACGAATTGTTTCACATCATCCTGCAGAGCGAAGGCTTCATGAGGGCAACCGCCGTCCCAGAGGGAGACCTCTTCTTGAGCGCTGTCGCTTCCACGCTTTCGTCTTGCTTTGAAGACGCGTTGATTGATCGAAGGATGAAAGCGGCGGGGTTCCGGCCAGAGGTGATCTCCGATGTCCAGGCAAAAGAGATGATGGGACCATATCGCTTTCCGGACAGCACAGTCCAAGACGAGGGTTTCCAAAAGCACGCTGCTCTGAGGTTGTACTGTTCTTACCTCCGAATGAGCCGCGTTTCCATTGCAGAAATCGAGACCCGGACTAGTCAATTACATCCGGCTATTGTCCGGCAAGCGCGTGAGCTGCGCGACCGTCTCGGCATCCGTCCATGTGACGCCCCGACGTCCTGTTTCGACAATACCAAACGTTTAAGGGATTTGATGCGCTACCCGATTTGGCTCGAAAACCCGGTCACCGGGAAGTTTGAATGATCAGACAGTGGCCGTCCTGTTGATGAGTTCCTTGCAGAGCATTGAGGACCTTGAGAGCCTTCGAAATCCCGCTTGAGGATCGATGAAGCGCCTAACGAAGGCATGCACCCGCCCGGGCAAGAACCGGCCGGCGGGTGATGCCTGAGCCGTTAGGCCGCGTGGAGGTCTTGCCCATGAAGGAAGCGCCGCAATCAGGCGGGAGTCACGACGGCGTGAGGCCGACCGAGAAGGTTCTGAGGGTCGGGGTGGATGAATCGCCTCCTCCGCCGCTGTGCTTTGGCCTCCCAGACGGCCCCGATTTCCGGGGGTTCGAGGTGGACCTCCTGAAGGCCATCGCGTCCAAGCTCGGGATGACACTCCGTTGCAGGAGCGCCCTGTGGAGCGCGGCCATTGCAGCGCTCGAAAGCGGGCGGTTCGACATGCTCTGTACGGCGGCTACCATCACGCCGCAGCGCCGTCAAGTTGTCGATTTCAGCGATCCCTACTTCGATGCGGAACTGGTCCTGGTGGTTCGCCGCGACAGCCCCACCGTGAGCGTGAGCGACCTGGCCGGTCAGACCATCGGCGTGCGCGTGGCCACGGTGGCGGAGGAATTCGTTCGCCAGCGCTGCCACCCTGCCGCGGTATGCACCTTCGATCTGAATGTCGACACGTATCAAGCCCTGGGGGATCGGCAGGTCGATGCCGTCGTCGATGACCGGCCAATTGGGACGTTCTTTGCGCGCTCCGGGGAGGACTTCCAGGTAGTGCCGCTAGCCGGGACAGGCTTCCAGTACGGCATGGCGTTCGCCAAGGGGAACGACCGGCTGCGCGGAGCCGTCAACCAAGCGTTGGCGGAACTGCGAGCCGACGGCACGTGGGAGCGTCTGTATCGGCGCTGGTTTGAGGAAGGGCAGGCCCCATGATCGCGCGGAGCTGGCACGGCGTTGTGCCCCAAGAGAAGGCCGACGCCTGTCACGCTTATTCAGGGAGAAGCGGAAGAGGTCGAAAGTAGGCGCAGGGGAAAGGGCAGTACACACGGTTTGTGAAATCGGTGTTTGAGTGTACTGTCCCGGTTTACAGAGGTGGACTCTCAGGTCAGGCAGCGGCGCGCTGGAGGCGCGTTGACCAGAATTCTGGTCACATGGTAAACTCAATGAGTGCCGGCTTGGGCCGTTGCGCTGAAGGAGTCCGTGATCGACGACTTGCGGGCTCTGGGGCGCCGGGAAGGCCGAGCGGTGCTACTGGCAGCAGTCCAGCGGCTGGCCACTGATCCGCTGGCGGAGACGCGAAATCTGAAAACGTTGCGGCCGAATCCAGTCGCACAACGCGAGCTGCGGCTGTTCGGCAGATATCGAGTTCTGTTTGCGGTTGAGCCAACAGAGCACGTGGTCACGATCGTCCTGGTCGGCGAGAAAAGGGGGGAGTCCCTCCTAGTACAGGGAGAGAGGTTTACGGCCCATGAAAGTGGTCCCGCTGAGTAAGGCCAAGGCCAATCTGAGTCGATACGGGCGGCTCTGCCACAAGGAGCCGATAGTGGTGACGGTCAACGGCAAACCATCGTTCCAGTTGGCCCCACTCGAAGAGGACGACGACTTGATCGATCGCTTGCTGGAATACCACCCCGGTTTTCAGCGGCTGCTGGAGCGCCGGCTACGCGAGCCGAGTGTGACGGCGGTGGAAGCGGAGCGGCGTCTAACTGGAATCGGTGTTTGACTGTGCTCTCCCCGGTTTCAGGGCTTCAGTAGGTCCGCGTACAGCGCCCGCTGCGCGGACGCGATGGCGTCCCAGCCGTAGCGCTGCTCGGCGGTGGCGCGGGCCTGAAACTCCAGAGCGCGGCGTTCATCGGGGTTCACCAGCAGGCGCTCAATCGCCCCGGCGAACTGCTGGGCCGTCTCGGCCACCTGTAGGTCGCGGCCCGGCTGGAGGTCCAGGCCGTTGATCCCCGCCGGCGTGCTGACGATGGCCTTGCCCATAGCCATGGCCTCCAGGATCTTGATGTTGGTGCCCGCGGAGGCGGGCAGGGGCGCGATCACCAGTTGGGCGCGCGCATAGGCCGGACGCACGTCGGCGACGAAGTCCTCGACCTCCAGGCCCGCCTGCCTCAGGTCCACCCGCACGCGGTCGCTGTGCTGCGTCACGTAGGTCAGGTGGCGCGCTCCGGCGATGATGTGCAGCTTGGGGCCAACATGCGCCAGCGCCGGCCACACCTCACGAAGGAAGAACTCAACCGCCAGCAGGTTGGGCAGGTGGGCAAACGAGCCGATGAAAAGCAGCCGCCCCGGCTCCGGCTCCCGGCCCGAGGGCCGGAAGCGGTCCAGGTCCACGCCGTTGGCCAGGCACTCGACGCGCGCCCCGCGCACCACGCGGCGGTCCTGCTCCGACATAGTGACCACGCAATCCACCGCGCGCCAGGCGGCGGTTTCGAAGGCGAGCCAGCGGGGGTACTCCTGGCGCAGATCCCAGTCTTCGTTCCCCTCCAGCAGTTGCCGGCAGAGATCGAAGGTGATGTCGTGCTCGACCAGAATGGTTTTCGCCGGCGCACAATCGGGGGCATACTGCGCCATCTGCGTGAATTCGAGCTGGGCGATCGCCGGCCGGCACTGGCGAATCGTCAGGCGAAGCGCCGCCCGGAAAGCGTCGGAGGAGAACTCCTCGACCGTGTCGGGCCGCCGGGTGCGCGGCCGCGAATGGGTGCGCGCGCGGCGCACCAGCACGATCTCGGCACAGATCGCCGTCAACTCCGGGGGCGGGGCGGCCAGCTCGTCGGCAAAGCATACCAGCACCTGGTCAAAATGCGCTGCCGCGCGGAGCATGAGGTTGTAGATGCGGACCGCGCCGCCGTGGGAGAGCGGGAAAGGCAGGTAGGGACTCGCTACCAGCACCACCGGCCGCGCTGCCGGGGGCCTTCCCGGAAACACGGTTACCGAGCCGCTGCCGAGGGCTAGAACCAGCTCGTCGGAGCAGACGTCCCCGGCCGGACGCGCCGTCCACCCAGGCGCTCGCCAGGCCTGAGCGAGCGCAGCCAGGGCGGTGGCGTTCCGGTAGGCCGCCGCGCGGTTCAGTCTCCGGATAGCTTCCCGCCACAGCCGCCGGAAGACAGGCGGAGAGGCCACGCTCTGCGCCAGGAAACGCAAGTAGTTGATCTCGAGCGCCGCCTCCAGCTCCGCGGCCGTGTAGTAGCGCGAAGTGGTTGCCCGGTGCTGGTGCAGCACCCGCGCCCCGGCGCAGAACACCGTCGGCCAGCCCTGTAGCCAAGCCCGGTAGCCCAGGTCCAGGTCCTCGACGTAGGCCGGCTGGTAGATCTCCCGCAGGCCGCCGAGCCGCTGTAGCTTTTCCGCGCAGTACAGCGTGCAGCCGCCGCTGCCGTAGAGCACGTAGCTCAAATCTTCGCCCGGGATGGGCAGCTCGCAGCGCACCGGGAATTCATCCGCGTGCCGGCCCGAGCGCGGGGACATCACCGCTTTGCCGGTCTCCTGCCGCCGCTCGCCCGGCGGGAAGAAAATCTGCGCCGTGGCTGCGAAAAGGTCCGGCACACGGGCGAAGGCGGCTTCGAGCGCGGCGAAGAAGCCGGCCTCGATCCGCATGTCGTTGTTGAGCAAGCAGACGCGAGAGAAGCGCGCCCGCCGGATGCCGCGATTGGCCGCCCGGGCGAAGGACAGCGCCCCGGGGCTCGATTCCACCAGGACCTTGGGGTGGTCCGCTCGCAGGAACTCAGCGGTGCCGTCGTCGGAGCCATTGTCCACCACGATGACTTCCGAGGGCGTGCCCTCCAGTTCGCGCATCACCTCCGGCAGCAAGCCGGCCAGCAGCTCCTTGCCATTACGCGAGGGGATGACCACCGAGATTCCGGCTTCGGGCGGCGGCCCCGCCGGCTCGAGCCGCGCTGGGCGGCGCAGGCGCTTCAGCGAGGCCGTCAGGCGGCCCGCCAGCCTGGCCGCCAGGTACAGCAGCGGGCGGCGCCACTGGCGCGGGCGCACCAACCTCCAGAAAAAGGTGTAGACCTGCCCGCCGGGGTTCAACTGGTAGCGAAGGAAGCTCCGCGTCCGCCAGGCCGCGTGTCGCACGATGGCTCCCGCGCACCATGGCCGCAGCATGAAGTTGTCCAGGTTCTCGTTGAAGGCCAGGAAGGCGCGCGGCGCCAGCAACAGCGCCATCAGCCGCATCCGGCGGTAGGGCGCGCGCGGCGCCAGCAACACTCCGGCCAGGCGTATCCGCTTGCCGCGAAAAGCCGCCCGGCAGCGCGCCCAGTTCTCCCGGAGACTGCGGGTGGGATGGTAAGGCACCCAGCGCCCGCCTTCGCACGGGAACTCCGACACCACGTAGAGCGGCAACTCGGGGTAGAGCGCCTTCAGGCGCAAGACCAGCCGGACGTTCAGCTCGGCCGAGCCGGAGGCGAAGGCTACTTTGACCTGCTCGCTCAAATCAGCGTCCGCCAAGCGGGATCCAACTGGCCGGCCTGAAACTGGCGCCACATCCGGAGAGCCTGGAGACAGAAGGCAGTCGAGACCGGGTTGACGAAGGGCAGAAGTTGATGGCCCTTGCGGCCGAAACAGAACCCGCCGCGGATGCGCGGGTCATCGTGTTCGAGTTGGTAGCGGGTGATGCGGGCGACTTGCTGGGCGGCCCGCTCGGCGTCCAGCGTCCGGAGGCCGAGTGCGGCCGCCAGCAACTGTAGGCGCAGCAATTGGGCCAGCACGTCGGAGCGCTCGAATTGCGGTGCGATCTCGTCCGCCAGGCGGCTGGCGCGGTCGAGGCCCTCATCCAGCGCCCTGGCACATTCCTGCCGGCCGACCCCGGGCAGCAGGCCCTCCAGGAAGTAGCAGTAGGCGTGCAGGCGGTCCACGAGGCCCTCCCGCGGCCCCTCGCCCGGCAGGAATGTCGTGTGGGTTTCCAGAGCCTGCTCCAGCGCTTGCTCGTAGCGGGCCCGGAACTCCGCCCGCCCGGCGGTGTCCCACAGCTCGTACCAGCCCAAGGCGGCTTTCAACTGATAGCAGCCTGGACGGCGCGACCAGCGCGCCTCGCGCGGGGCCGCCTGCTTGCCGGGCAGCGAGAGGACGGGATGGAACTCCCGCCCCGCTCGGAAATCCCGCGCCATCGAAATCCCGCAAGCCTCCCCTGCCCGCAGCCACTCCTCGATCCCAGTGACCCGGTACAGCCCGAGCAGGCTGCGCAGAATGATGCCGGCGTCGAAGAAGAACGCCAGCGGGGCGGCCCTCTGGCCGTCCACGGCGTATTCGTAGGCGAAGGTGGCCGCCTCGTGGTCCCAGGCGGAATCCAGCAGGAACCGTCCCGCTCGCTGGGCCGCCTCCAGGTAGGCCGCCTCTCCGGTGGCCGCGTGCAAGTAGAGGAACGTGCTGATGGCGTAGCCCGTGATCTCCGTGGAAACGCGGGCGTTAACGCCCGCATCTGAACGGTAGAAGCGGGCTACACCGCCGCATGGTTCCTGGATGCCGGACTCCAGGAACCAGCGGCCTGCCCGCGTGACGTGATCGCTGAGGAATGATTCCAACCGCCCACTGCTCCCTGCGTCAGAAGAAAGAAGAACCTCATAGTATCGCACCGCCGCCCTGCTATACTGAGAACTTCGAAGTTTTTCATCCCATGCGGCAGGGCCTAGCGGTCTTCTTTTGCGTCGTCTCGGTGGCGTTGGGGGGCGAGTTCGTCACCGGCCAGGCGGCCCGGCTGGTGATCGGGCAACGGACCTTCACCGCTCAAAGCCCGAGCTTCTCCGACACCGTTCTGGGCGGGGTCAGCGGCTTGGCTTACGCCAACGACATGCTAGTAGTGGTGGACTCGAACCGGGTGGGCGCCAGCCCGGAAAACCACCGGGTCCTGATCTTCCGCAACCTTTCGCGCGCCCTGCCCGCCCCCACCGACGAACTCCCTCAAGGCGAGCGCTGCCCGGTCTGCACGGGCACGGCAGATGTAGTGCTGGGCCAGCCGGGTTTCGCCAAGAGTGACAAGGGACTGAGCCCCACCGGCTTGCAGCAGCCCACCGCCGTGGCCACCGATGGCCGCATCCTGGTAGTCGCCGATACGGACAACAACCGCGTCCTGATCTGGAACCGCATCCCGGACAGCAACGCCGCCGCCGCCGATGTCGTCCTCGGGCAGCCCGACTTCAAGACCAACGGCGTCAACACCGGCACGGGCGACACTCGCGTCCCCGGCCCCAAGACCTTGCGTGGCCCGCAAGGCGTCTGGATCCAGTACGGCAAGCTGTTCGTGGCCGATACCCAGAACCACCGGGTGCTGATCTGGAACACCGTCCCTACCGCGAACTTCCAGGCCGCCGATATGGTCCTGGGCCAGCCGAACTTCTCCACCGCCATCGAGCCGGACCTGGCCAAGGCCACTCTGAACGCCCAGGCTAACACGCTGCTGAACCCGGTCTCGGTCACCTCCGACGGCCAGCGCCTCTACGTGACCGACCTGGGACACAACCGGGTGCTCATCTGGAACAGCATCCCCACCCAGACCCAGCAGCCTGCCGACGTCGCCGTGGGCCAGCCGGACGCGACCAGCGCGGTGGCCAACAACGCCTCGAAGCTGTGTGAGTCGAACGGCACCGACGACAACGGCGACCCCACCTACCCCGCGCGTTGCGCTGCCACGCTGGACTTCCCACGCTACGCCCTTTCCGACGGTAAGCGCCTGTTCGTCGCCGACGGCGGTAACGACCGCATCCTGATCTTCAATAGCATTCCTGCCCAAAACGGCGCCGCCGCCGATGTCGTGCTCGGGCAGTTCAGCGACCAGGTCGAAAACACCTCGGACAGCGCCTACCCGCTGGGCCGGTCCAGCTCGGATTCCATCTGCACCCCCATGGCCGTGGCCTGGGACGGGACGAATCTGTTCGTTAGCGACCCGTTTAACCGCCGTGTCTTGGTCTTCACGGAGGCCAGGTTCCTGCTCCAACCCACCGCGGTGCGCAATGCCGCCAGCCTCGAGGTCTACGCCGTCGGCTCGGTTACCCTCGCCGGCGCCGTCAAGGAAGGCGACGAGTTAACCATCACGATCGAGGGCCGGGACTACAAGCACAAGATCGCCAAGGACGATACCTTCGCCACGATCATCGACGCCCTGGTGGCCGCGATCAACGCCGACAGCGGCGACCCGGCGGTGCTGGCCATGCCGAATTACGCCTTGGTTGCCATACGGCTCACCGCCCGCACCCCGGGAGAGCCCGGCAACCAGGTTGCTTACTCGGTCGCGACTTCCGACTCGGCCCAGATCGCGCTCACCGCTGGCGGCTCGACGCTGTCCGGCGGCCAAGATGCCGCTAAGATCGCCCCGGGCACCCTGGTCACGGTGCGTGGCGATAGTCTGAGCGACGGCGAGGCCAGCGCCCCGCCCGGCGCCGACCCGCTACCCACCGAACTGGCTGGCGTGCAGGTCTATGTGGACGGCATGCGCGCCCCGCTCGTTCACGTGTCCCCCACCCAGATCACCGCCCAGATCCCCTACGAGGTCAACGACACCTCCAGCGTCAACGCCTTCGTGCGCACCAAGCGCCGGGACGGCAGCGTCACCGCCACCACCGCCGTGGGCGTCCCGATCATCACCGCCAATCCCGGCATCTTCGCCCTGCCGGGCACTGACCCGCGCGTGGGCGTGGTCATGCACGGCAGCAGCGCGGCTTCCGGCACCGTCTCAGTGGACGGCGCCGCCCAGGCGGGCGACGTGGCCACCGTCAGCATTGAGGACCGCAGCTACAGCTACACCGTCCAGGAAGGCGACACCCTGGAGAGCATTCGCGAGGGGCTCATCGCGTTGATCAACCAGGATCCCAAGGTCTACGCTTTCCCCGCCGGCCAGCACACCCGCATCCGGTTGCGCGCCCGCATCCAGGGCCCGGAGGGCAACGGCGTTGTCTACAGCGCCGCGGCGGTCGAGGGCGCGCAAGTGATCATGACCGCCATGGGCACGGAACTCTGCTGCGCCAACGTCGCTTACAGCCTGGTCACTCCGGATAACCCCGCGGTGCCCGGCGAGACCGTCATCGTTTACGCCACCGGGCTGGGAATCGTGCAGCCCGACGACGCCAAGTCCGCGCTGTTTACCGGCTTCACGTACAAGGGACCCGAGTTGAACCAGCCGCTAGAGTTCGTCTCTTCGCTCGCCGGCGGCAAGACCGCCAACGTTCTCTACTCCGGCGCCAAGCGCGGCCAGGTGGGCATCTACGAGCTGCACCTGGAACTCAACTCTGACCTGCCCACCGACCCCGCCACCCAGGTTACGATTGCGCAGGACGTCTACGTCAGCAACATCGTCACCTTCCCGGTGGTGAACCCTAAGTCGGCCCAGTAGCCGTGAGCCTGCTCCTGACCCGCCGCCAATTCTTCGGCTCCCCCGCCATTGTTCTCCAGCCTTCGCGCCGGCCCAACGTGCTGGTGTTCATGTCCGACCAGGAGTCGGCCCTGCTGCCCGGCCCCGTCGCGCTGCCGAGTCGCGCCCGGCTGGAGCCGACCGCCGTCAGGTTCACCTCCGCCTTCTGCAACACCCCGCAATGTTCGGCGGCCCGCTCCGCTTTGCTGACCGGGCTGGAGCCGAATCGCACCGGCGTTTTGACCAATGTGGACGCCGACTCGCTGGGCAAAGCCCTTTCCCCCTCCATTCCCACCGTGGGAAGCGTTTTCCGGGCCGCGGGCTACAGCACCGGCTACTTCGGCAAGTGGCACCTGGGCGGCGACAGCCAGGGCTTGAGCCAGTTCGGCTTCGCGACTTACCAGCCTCGACGCACCGACGAGGAAACCGCGCGGCAGGCCGCGGAGTGGATCCGCGGGCAGCGCGCCCCCTGGCTGGCCTGGGTGTCGGTGCTCAACCCGCACGAGATCTACGGCCTGCCCGACCGGATCAAGGACGTTCAGCCGCGGGCCGGCGTCAAGCCCCCGCGCACGGGCCGCGAGAATCTGACCGGCAAACCTTCCGAGCAACGCGAATACCTCGCCCAGGACTCGGGGCGGCCGGCCCGGGATTACGCTCCTGAAGACTGGATCCGGTACCGCAGCTACTACTGCGAACTGGTGGAGGCCGCAGACCGCTGCCTGGGAGTGGTTCTCGACGCTCTTGCCGAGCCGGAGTCCACCATCGTCGTCTACACCAGCGACCACGGCGACGCCCTCGGCGAGCACGGCTTGCCCTTCAAAGGCCCGTTTATGTACGAGGAGCTGATCTCGATTCCCCTGCTGATCTCGGCTCCCGGCGCTCCCCTGGGTTCCAGCCCGCGGAACGACTTGGTGATACAGGCCGACCTGGCGCCGACGCTGGCCTCCCTGGCCGGCCTTGCCTGGCCGGCTCCGGTTTCCGGTTTGGATCTCGCCAAGGGGCCCAACCCGCGCACCGGCGTGTTTCTGGAGTACTACGCCAAGCAGAAATGGGTAAACCCGATCCGCACCATCCGCACCCGGCGGTGGAAGCTTAACCTCTACGACCGCGGCAATCGGGAACTGTACGATCTGGCCACCGATCCCTACGAGACGCGCAACCTCGCCGGGCAGCCCGAGTGGCTGGAGGTTCAGGCCGGCCTGGAGAAGAGACTCGAGGCTTGGCGCAAGCCGCTGCTGGCCAGCACTCTGGCCAAGTGAACGACACAGGCACGAATGCCTGTGCCACCTAACGCCGGGCGCTCCAGCCGCTGGTTGGTGTCACGCCATGAAACACCCCACCCAGGAGCAACTCGTGCTGTTCTACTACGGCGAGGCCCGCGAGCGCGTAACGCTCGAAGAACATCTGGCGGGCTGCCAGGCTTGCGCCGCGGCCTACCGGGACTTGCAGAGGTTCCTTGCCCAGATGGAAGCTACGGTCCCCGAGCGCGGGGAAGAATACCCGGCTCAGGTGTGGGCGCGACTGCGCCCGCGCCTCTCGGAAGCCCGCCCGCGGCCATGGCTGTGGAAACGCTGGGCCTTGGCCGGGGCGATGGCCACACTGCTGGTGGCGGCATTTCTGGCCGGCCGCTTCTGGCCCGCCCGGCAGCCCCCCCGGAGCCTGCCAGCGCGCAGGCCCGGGAACGCATCCTGCTGCTCGCCGTGCGCGACCATCTCGAACGCTCCGAGATGGTGCTGGTCGAGCTTGTCAATGCGGGCAGCGACGACGGAGCGGACATCTCGACCGAGCAGCGTCGGGCGCAGGACTTGGTTCCCGCCGGCCGGCTTTACCGCCAGGCGGCCCTGCGCGCGGGCGAAACCAGCCTGGCCAGTGTGCTCGACGATCTTGAGCGCCTCCTCGTCGAGGTAGCTCACAGCCCTTCGCGGCTTTCCTCGCCCGAGTTGGAGGGGTTCCGGCGGCGCATCGAGTCCGGGGGGCTGCTGTTCAGAATCCGGATCCTTGACTCCCAGGTGCGCAGCAGGCACAAAGCCATCTGGGAAGGTCTGTAGTTGGAGGAGAGAAATGCACCGACTGCTTGAAATCATTCTAGTTTCCGCGCTGGCTTTGCCGGCAACGGCCGCGGCACAGTCCAGCAGGCGTAGCGAGCCACAGCTACCGGCTGTACCTCCAGCGCCTCCCGCACCAGCGGCGCCGGTCCTGCCCGGCAGGCGAGCCGAGACCGAGGCCGACGACGAGCTGAAGCTGATGGCCATCAACGCCATGCTCAACACCGACCCGGAGCGCGCCGCCCCGCTGCTGGAGAAAGTCCTCCAGGGCAACCACCCGCCCAAACTCAAGGCATGGTAGCCGGCGAGCGCGAGCGCCTCATGGCCGCCGCCAAGGAAGAGAAGAACGCGGAGCTGCGCAGCGAGGCCGTCCGCCAGCTCGGCGTCATGGGGGCGCAAACGGAGTTGTGGACACTCTACCAGGCGGAATCCTCCACTGACCTCAAGAAGGAGATCCTGCGCTCCTTCTTCATCGGGGGCGCCGGCGAGAAGCTCGCCGAGCTCGCCCGCACGGAGAAAGACGCAGACCTGCGGCTGGCGGCCATCCACAACCTGGGGCTGATGGGCAAGCGCTGGGGCGAGTCTCTGGCCGCCATTTACGCCGCCAACACGGATAAACAGGTGCGCATGGCCGTGCTCCACGCCCTCTTCTTGCAGCACAACGCCCAGGCTCTCATCGACATCGCCCGCAAGGAAACCGACCCCGAGCTGAAGAAGGAGGCCGTGCACCGGCTCTCGCTCACCGGATCCAAGGAAGCGACCGAGTTCATGATGGAGATTCTTAACAAGTAGGAGCACCCCCATGCTGCGCTCGATCTGCTGCCTGACTCTGCTGGCCCTCTCCCCGCTGGCCGCCCAGCCGCGCGTGACCAACGCCAGTTTCGAGACCCGCTCAGCCGCCGCCGGCCTGGGAAAGGAGTTCCGAGCCTTGGTGGACGGCGCGGCCGTGCCGGCCTGGATCGGATACGTTGTTCCGCTCGTGGACGGCGAGCATCGGATGTGCTGCTGGAGCCACGAGCCTTGTACCTGCACGCTGGAGGGCGCCCGCGGCGACTCGCAGACCTCTACCACCAGCCCGGTGAAGCTCGAAGGGCCGGGGAATATGCTGGTGCTCTTCCGCGCCGAGCAGAAAAAGGTGGGCAAGATCCGCACCTTCACCGAGGATTGCCCGCTCGATGCCGGCGGCCTGCCCTTCTACTGGCTAAGCGACGTGCGTCCCGCCGAAAGCGTGGCACTGCTGGCCAGCTTCCTCACCGCCCCCGAGAACCGGCTGCGCGACGGCGCGGTCACAGCTCTGGCATTCCATGCTGCGCCCGAAGCGCTGGAGACCCTGATCGGGGCGGCCCGCAACGACCCCAGTTCGCGTGTGCGCGGCCAGGCCCTGTTCTGGCTGGCGCAGCGGGCCGGGCAGAAGGTCGCCTCGACCATCACCGGTCCCTCGGACCCCGTTTTATAGCCGGATTCCCAAATTGGCCATCGGCCCGCTGGGGCGAACTCGAACAAGCAGCCAGGGGTATAATCTAAGGCTTCCGCCGGAAGGCAGGAGTTTCTTCAGTCCATGGCCTGCTTGCCCACAAAGCTCCTCGTGGTTGGCGCCGCGACGCTGGCGCTGGGCGCCGCCGCGAGCGATCAGAGCCAGAACAGACAGGCGCCGGCTCCCGACCGCGCCCGTGTTTCCGGCGAGGTCCAGAAGAGAACCGGAAGGCCGCTGAGGCCCGCGGCTCCGGCGCGGCCGCCAACCGGCGGGGCCGCGGTTCCGCCGGGAGTGGTTCTGGAGCCCGAGCTCAGTGAGGATGCGGCGGTGGCCACCGCGCTGTGGAACAACGCCGCGCTCGAAGTTGCGCTCAGCGAACTCGGCCTGGCCAAGGCGGATCTGCTGGAAGCCGGCCTGCTGCGTAACCCGGCATTTCAGGTGCTGTTCCCGGTCGGCCCCAAGCCCTTCGAGAGCGTGCTTCAGTGGCCGGTGGAGGCGCTGTGGCAGAGGCCGAGGCGAGTTGCCGCGGCCCGGCTCAACCTGGAGGCCGTCTCCTCCGCGGTGGTCCAGAGCGGGCTGGATTTGGCGCGCGATGTGCGGGTAGCCTACGCGGATCTGGGCCTGGCTCAGCAGAGGGCGGCGGTGGGAAGACAGTCGGCGGAGCTGCGCGAGCGGATCGCCGCGCTGACCGAGAAGCGTCTGGCCGCCGGGGACATCAGCGAGATGGAAGCGAGCCTGCCGCGGGTTGACGCGCGCTCTGCCGCGGACGAGGCCCAGCGATTTGCCCGCGAGGTGGAGGCCGCGCGCGAGCGTCTGCGCCTGCTGCTGGGCCTGCGGGGCGACCGGACCGCGCTGCGAGCCGGGGCGCTGGGCGGCGAGGCTCGGCAACTGCCGGAGTGGCCGGACCTGCTGAAGACGGCGCTCGAGGCGCGGCCGGATCTGCGAGCGGCGGAGGTGCAGGTGGAAGCGGCGGCGCGGCGGGCGCGCTGGGAACGCTCTCGGGTGCTGGCACTCGTCACCCCGTTGCTCAGCGTAAAGGATGTCGGCACGGCCGGCGTGCGCGCTGGACCGGGCCTGGCGGCCGAGATTCCCCTGTTGCAGCGCAACCAGGGCGCCGTCTCCCGGGCGGATGCCGAGGTCGCACGGGCGGCCATGCGGTATGCGGCGTTGCGCGACCAGGTGGAACTGGGAATTCGTGAAGGCCAGGTCCTCTACAACCAGGCTGCCGAATCGCTGGAACGCCTCCGGGAACAAGTGCTGCCCGAGGTCGAGCGATCCATTCGTCTGGCGGAGAGGGCCTACGCGGATGGGGAGGTGTCATACCTGTTCGTGCTGGAGACTACACGCCAGCTCTACGATGTCCGGATCCGCGAGATGGAAGCGGCGGCGAGTCTGCGGAAAGCGCTGGCCCAACTGGAACGAAGCGTGGGAACGAAGTTATGAGAAGGGACTGCATCTGTGGTTGTCTGATTCTGGCCTGCCTGGCGACGCTGGCGAGCTGCCGCAAGGCGGAGGCCCCCGCGACGCAGGCGAAGGCCGGGCCTGCGGCTATGGTCGAGAACCGCGGAGTCAAGGAAGGCGATCTGGCCAGGATCACTCTCACCCCGGAGGCGGCACGGCGCCTTGGCATTGAAGCCGCGGAGGTCGAGTTCAAGGAGGCGCGCCAGGTGCGCACGTTCGCCGCGGAGGTCGTGGTCCCGCCGGGCCGCGCTACGCTGATCACCGCCCCGGTGGCGGGAACGCTTTCGGGTCCCCAGTCGGGGCCGCCGGCGCCTGGCGCTGTGGTCAAAGCCGGGCAGCTCCTTTTCCGGGTGCTGCCGCTGGCCCCGGTCGAGAGAAACCTGCTGGCCGGCCTGGAAGCCGAAGCCGCCGCCGCCTCGGCGCGCGCCGAGGCCGCCCGCGCCCGTTTCAGCCGCGCCGAGCGCCTGCTCAAGGACCAGGCCGGCAGCGCGAAGTCGGTCGAGACGGCGCGCGAGGAACTGACGGTGGCCGAAGCCACGCTGGCTGCCGCGCGGGAGAAACTAGAGCGCGCCAGGCGGACCCCCTTCGACGCGGACGCCCCCGTCACCATCGCGGCTCCCCAAGGCGGCATGATCAGGCAGCTTCTGGCGACGCCCGGCCAGATGGTCTCCGCCGGCGCGCCGCTGGCGGAGATAGCCGCGCTGGACGAAGTGTGGTTGCGGGTCCCGGTGTACTCGGGCGAACTGCATCTGGTCGAGCCTCAGGCCAGAGCGGCGGTGAGGCCGCTGGGAGCGCCGGCATCCTCTCCGCCGCGCCTGGCGGAACCCGTCGCCGCCCCGCCGACCGCGGACGGGCTGGCCGTCACTTCGGATCTTTACTACCGCCTCTCGAACGCCGATCTGGCGCTGAGACCCGGGGAGAAGGTGGCGGCGACGCTGCCGCTCAAGGGTTCGCAGAAGCGCTTACAGGCGCCTTGGTCGGCAATTCTGTTCGACGTCCACGGCGGAGCATGGCTCTACGAGATCGCCTCGCCCAACGTCTTTGTCCGGCGCAGGGTGGAGGTTGACTATGTGAGCGGCGCAGTCGCCGTGCTCGCCCACGGCCCGAAGCCGGGCACCCGAGTGGTGGCTGCCGGCGCCGCGGAACTGTTCGGCACGGAATTCGGAGCGGGCAAGTAACATGATGTCCTGGCTGGTCTCCACCTCGCTCCGGCTTCGTGTGGCCGTGGTCGCCCTGGCCGCGATACTGATTGGGGCCGGCATCCGCACATTGCGGCATGCGCCCCTGGACGTTTTCCCCGAGTTTGCGCCGCCGCTGGTCGAGATCCAGACGGAAGGCCCCGGGCTCTCCACTTCGGAAGTGGAGAGTCTGATCACCGTGCCGATCGAGAACGCGCTGAACGGCCTCCTCGCGCTCAAGACCATCCGCTCGAAGAGCGTTCTGGGCCTGTCTTCGGTGGTGCTGTACTTCCAGGAAGGCACCCCCCTGATGCAGGCCCGCCAGTTGGCCCAGGAGCGCCTGGCCACCGTAGCGGGCCAGCTTCCCGCCGTCGCGCACCCGCCGGTGATCCTGTCGCCCCTGTCATCGACCAGCCGGGTGCTGAAGATCGGCATGTCGTCGAAGAAACTCTCGCAGATCGAGCTGACGACCCTGGCGCGCTGGACGATCAGGCCCCGCCTGATGGCGGTGCCCGGCGTGGCCAACGTTGCGATCTGGGGACAGCGCGACCGCCAATTGCAGATCCTGGTGGACCCCGAACAGCTTCGGGACCACGGCGTAACGCTGGAGGCCGTGCTCAAGGCCGGAGGCGAGGCCGCCGCATACGGGGCCGGCGGGTTCCTGGACACGCCCAACCAGCGGCTGGCGGTGACCCACCGGGCGACGCTGGTGACGGCCGAGGACCTGCGGAACGTCCCCGTGGCATTCCGGAACGGCGCGCCCCTGCTGTTAGGGGAGGTGGCCCGCCTGGTCGAGGGGCATCCGGCGCCGATCGGCGACGCCGTAATCAACGACGGGCCAGGCCTGCTGCTGATCGTCGAAAAGCAGCCCACCGGGAACACCCTGGACGTCACGCGCGATGTCGAGGCGGTGCTGGACTCGCTCCGGCCCGGGCTCCAGGACGTCGAGATTGATTCCACGATTTTCCGGCCGGCAACCTTCATCGAGATGTCGCTCGACAACCTGCGGTCGGCCTTGCTGTGGGGCTGCGTGCTGGTGGTGGCCATTCTGGTGGCGTTTCTGTTCGAGTGGCGCACGGCTCTCATCAGCCTGTCGGCGATCCCGCTGTCGCTGATCGCCGCGGCGCTGGTGATTTACCTCCGCGGCTACACCATCAACACCATGGTGCTGGCCGGACTGGTGATCGCCCTGGGCGCGGTGGTGGACGACGCCATCATCGACGTGGAGAACATCGCGCGGCGGCTGCGTCTGAATCGCGCTGCCGGCAGCCTGGAGTCGGCCTTCAAGGTGGTCCTCAACGCCTCGCTGGAGGTCCGCAGCGCGATCGTGCATGCCACGTTGATAATCCTGCTGGTCTTCCTTCCGGTGTTCTTCCTGGAAGGGCTGGCCGGCAGCTTCTTCCGGCCGCTGGCGGTCAGTTACATGCTCGCGGTCCTGGCCTCGCTGGCCGTGGCTCTGACGGTCACGCCGGCCCTGGCGCTTCTGCTGCTGCCGCGATCGGACTTGCGGCGCACCGAACCGGCCTTGGCCCGGTGGCTCAAGGCCGGATACCGCAGGCTGTTGCCGGCGCTCATCGCGCGCCCGGGCGCCGCCGTCGGCGTGCTGGCCGTGATCTTCGCCGCCACCCTGATCACGGTGCCGCAGCTCGGCGAGGAATTTCTGCCGAACTTCCGGGAATACGACTTCCTGATGCATTGGGTCGAGAAACCGGGGACCTCGCTGGAAGCGATGCAGCGGATCACCGTCCGCGTCAGCAAGGAGTTGCGCTCGATCCCCGGAGTGCGGAATTTCGGCGCCCACATCGGCCGGGCGGAGGTCGCCGACGAGGTGGTCGGGCCGAATTTCACCGAGCTGTGGATCAGCCTGGATCCCAAGGTTCCCTACGAGCCGGCCGTAGCCCGGATCCAGGAAGTGGTGGAGGGCTACCCGGGCCTGTATCGGGATGTGCTGACTTACCTGAAGGAACGCATCAAGGAGGTGCTCACGGGAGGAAGTGCGGCGATCGTCGTCAGGCTGTACGGGCCGGACTTGGAGGTTCTCCGGAACAAGGCCCAGGAGATCGGTCGAGTGCTCCAGGACACGGCCGGCATCACCGACCTGCAAGTGGAGCCTCAGGTGCTGGTGCCCCAACTGGTGATCCGGGTGAAACAGGAGGCGGCCGCGCGCTTCGGGCTGACCGCGGGCGCCATCCGCCGCGCCGTCGCCACCCTGATCAAGGGGACCAAAGTCGGCGAGATCTACCAGGAGCAGAAGATCTTCGACGTCGCGGTCTGGGGCGCGCCGCACATTCGCGCCGATCTGGCCTCCATCCGAAGCCTCCGCCTGGACACGCCCTCGGGCGCCAGCATTCCGCTGGGGGAGCTCGCCGAGGTCGCCTTTGAGCAGATGCCGAACGTCATCAACCACGAGAACGGCTCGCGCCGCATCGACGTCAGTTGCAACTTCCGCGGCCGGGACCTGGGCAGCGTCGCCAGGGACATCGAGGCCAAAGTCCGCGGCGTGTCTTTTGACCGCGGCTACCACCCGGAGTTCCTCGGGGAGTATGCCGCGCGCCAGGAGTCGCGCCGGCGGCTGTTCTTCCTCTCCGGAGTGGCTTTGCTCGGCATCCTTCTGGTGCTGTATTCGGACTTCGGCTCAGTTCGCCTAACGCTGCTCATCTTCGTGAGCCTGCCGTTCGCCCTGGTGGGCGGGGTCGCGAGCGCCTTGCTGTCGGGCGGCGTGCTGTCGCTGGGGTCGCTGGTCGGCTTCGTCACCGTTCTGGGCATAGCCGGACGCAACGGCATCATGCTGATAAGCCATTACCGGCACCTGGAGGAGCGGGAGGGCATGCCGTTCGGACCCGAGCTGCTGCTGCGTGGCGCCGAGGAGCGGCTGGTTCCGATCCTGATGACCGCGCTGGCCACCGCCCTGGCGCTGGTGCCGATCGTGATCGGCGGCAACAAGCCCGGCCAGGAGATCGAGCATCCCATGGCGGTGGTCATCCTCGGCGGCCTGCTGACCTCCACCGTGCTGAACCTGTTCCTGATGCCGGCGCTCTACCGGCGGTTCGCCCGGTAGGACCGGCCCACGGCCTGTCTCTGCCCTGCCCCTTGACAAACGATCGCGTTAGTACTAATCTCTTAGTAGAGCCATGCCCGAACGCCGGACCTTGACCCACCAGGAACTGGAGATCATGAAGATCGTCTGGGAGCTGGGCGCGGCGACCGTGCGCGACGTCTACGAGGCGCTGCTCAAGCGCCGCAAGATCGCCTACACCACGGTCCTGACGATGATGAAGATCCTGGAGCAGAAGAAGTATCTGAAGAAGGCGGCCGGCGAGCCGGGCGAGCGCGCCCACGTCTACCAGCCGAGCCGGCCGAAGGAGCAAGTCATCAAGGGAATGGTGCGGGAGTTCGTAGACCGGGTCTTCAACGGCTCGGCCGAGCCGTTGCTGGTACACCTGGCGCGGGACCGGCGGATCTCGGATGAAGACCTGGAACGGATCGTGCGCCTGGTTCGCGGGAACACCCAGGCGGCCGGAGGAGTCTAAAGCACTGAAACGGGCCACCCTATGAATCTGCCGCTGTGGCTGGAAAACTTGGCCGCCTACAGCCTTCAGGTGCTGGCTGTGGTCAGTGTAGCTGGCGCGCTGGCGGCGTTGTTCCGCTTGCAGTCTCCGCGCGTGATGCTGGTCTACTGGCAAGCAGTGCTGGCCGTGTGCCTGCTGCTGCCGTGGATCCAGCCCCGCCAGCAAGACGTGATTCCCTACGCGGCTACTGCCGCGCCGGCGGCGTTCAGCGGCGCCAGCGAAGCGGCCGCCCCGGCGCCAAACCCCTTTCCCATTTACGAGACCGCCGCGGCGGTCCTGGTCGCCGGGTTCGCCGCCCGGCTCGCCTGGCTCGGCCTGGGCATGTGGCGGCTGAGGCTTTACCGGCGCAGGGCGCAGCCGCTCACGCCGATTCCCGCGCCGGTCGAAGAAATGCGGTCGCGCGTCGGCGTCTCGCCGGACCTGTATCTCTCCAGCGAAGTCGCCGGCCCGGCCAGCTTCGGTCTGCTCCGGCCCGCGATCCTGTTCCCCGCCGGGTTCCCGGAGATGGCTTGCGGAGCGCAGCGCGCGCTGGCCTGCCACGAGCTGATTCACGTTCGCCGCCGGGACTGGCTATGGGCTCTCTTCGAGGAAGTCGTGCGCAGCGCGCTTTGGTTCCATCCGGCCGTCTGGTGGCTGTTGGGCAGGATCCAGCTTGCGCGGGAGCAAGCGGTGGACCGGTTGGTGGTGGAGATGACCGGGGCTCGCGGCCCTTACGTAGAGGCGCTGTTGGAGGTCGCCAGCGTGCGTGCGCCGCTGGCGGCGCCGGCGCCTCTGTTCTTGCGAAAACGGCAGTTTGCCCAGAGACTGGAGATGATTCTGAAGGAGGTTTCAATGTCCAGGACCCGTGTAGCGTTCTCACTAGCAGGCATGTTGGCTCTGCTGGTGGCCGCCGGCGGCGTGACGGTCTGGTCGCTCCCGCTGCGCGCGGAGCCGGTCTTCGCGCCGGCCCAAGCCGATAGCTCGCAGCCGCCGCAGAAGGTGCGCGTCGGCGGCAACGTCCAACAGTCCAAGCTGATACACCAGGTGCGGCCGCAGTATCCGCCACTGGCCAAGCAGGCGCGCATCCAGGGAACGGTGCGGCTCACAGCCACGATCGCCAAGGACGGCAGCGTCCGGCACGTCGAGGTGGTCAGCGGGCACCCGCTCTTGATCGAGGCCGCGCTGGAGGCCGTGCGGCAGTGGCGCTACCAACAGACCCTGCTGAACGGCGAGCCGGTCGAAGTGATCACGCAGATCGATGTCAACTTCACTCTGGAGGGTGGACCTGGCGCCGAGGCCGCCCAGAGCGTGGAGTCTCCCGGCTTTTCGCTCGAGGAGCCTGGCCAGACGCAGCGCATCCGCGTGGGCGCGGCCGTCGAGCAGCGGAAGCTGCTCTATAGCCCGGAGCCCCTGTACCCGCCATTGGCCCAGCAAGCGCGCATACAGGGAACCGTCCGGCTGGAAGTGCTGATCGCCGCCGACGGCGCGGTGAAGCAGGTTCGCCTCATCAGCGCTCACCCCATGCTGGCTGGGGCGGTCCTGGAAGCGGTGAAGAAATGGCGCTACCGGCCCACACTGCTGGACGGCGAGCCGGTCGAGGTCCTCACGCAGGTCGAGGTGAGACTACCGCCGGGCGCGGTCGCGCCGGAAGCCGAGGCCGCACCGGCCTACCGCGTGAGCGAAGGCGTGAAGCGGCCCGTGCTAATCCACAAGGTGGAGCCGGTGTACACCCAGGAGGCGCGGGACGCCAAGCTTGAAGGCAAGGTGGTCGCCCTCATCGAAGTGGGCGCCGACGGCGTGATCCGCAACGTCGAGATCGTGAAGCCGTTGGGCATGGGGCTGGATGAGAAGGCCGTTGAAGCGCTGCGGCAGTGGCGCTTCCAGCCCGCCGAAAAGGACGGCCAGCCCGTGGCGGTCAAGGCCAGCATCGAGATGAATTTCCGGCTGTACTAAGCAAGAGCGGGCTGCGATCTACCGCCCGGCGTAGCCGCGGCACTCTCCCAGGCACCAGGAAACCACTCCGAGGGCCAATACCGGCAAGGTCCTCAAGAAGTGCGGCAGCGTCGTCCTGTCGCGCAAAACGCGCAAGAAGATCGCCGCCATGAGCTTCAAGGGAATCAGGGGAGTGGCCAGCACGTAGAGCAGTCTCTTTGCGGCGCCGAAACCCCGGCCTCGGACGCGCACCCGGCCGAAGCTGCGGCCATGGCGGAATTCGTGGCGCAAGAACTCGCCGAGCCGGTCGATGCAGGTGTGCCAGACGAGCAGGGAAGGCTCCCAGCGCAGCCGGTGCCCGGCCCGCGCCAGCCGCCAATGAAGCTCCGTGTCCGAGGAGTAAGTCCCCTCAATGAACCGCCCGTACTTCTCGAAGACGGCCCTCTTGTAAGTCATGTTGGCGGTCGGGATGTCCGCCAGCCACCGCGGCCCCTCTGCCGGCATCCATTGGCTGAATTCGCAAAGGTAGGCCGCCCAACCCACGTAGCTGGCGGGATCGCCGTTGGCCACTGCGCCACCGATGGCCAGGTGCGGTTGCCGGTGAGCCTTCAGAATCTCCGAGACCCAATGCCGGTCGGCCCGGCAGTCCGCGTCGATGAAGGCAATGATGTCCGAGCGCGCGGCAGCGATGCCAATGTTGCGCGCATCCCCGGGGTACTTCCTCTCCGAGAAGCGGAGCAAGTGGACCCCAGGAAAGGCCGACGCGACAAGATCCCCGGTGCCATCTTCGGAGCTGTCCACCAGGATCACTTCGAAGTCTTCAACGGCCGCCTGATGCTCCAGGGACTCCAAACACGCCGTGATGGTGTCCCTGGCGTTGTAGGAGACGATGATGACGGAGAGGCCAGGGTTCGCAGGAGTGAAGTCCCTCACGCGCAGGACCCGTCGGGCTGCAGGAAGTGCGCTTCGGCGATCGTCTCGCGCGCGCAGTTGCCGCCCGCGTAGGCATAGCTACAGTCGCGGCAAAACCGCATGGCCTCCCAGTGGTCGCGGAACTCCCGCCGCGAATTGCCGTAAGCGTCTCCGCGCCAGATCTGCTTTAGCGGGGCGGAATTGAGATCGCCGAAGGGCCGGATCCGCTGAAAGTCGAACGAACAGGAACACACTCCACCGTCCCAGTGAATGACCGGGTTGTTCCAAAGAACCTTGCAAGGGTTCCGCCTCACGCGGATCCTCTGGAGGGTCGCCTCGTCGTAGCGAAATCGCCGGAAGTGCGGTTCCGTCGGAATGAAGGGGTTCTGCTGGTCCTGGGCCGGGTCGCAATCGTGCCCGGGGAAGAGGGTCTTCAGAGTCAGCGCATCCACCCCCAGGGAGTGCGCCAGGTCAGGAAGCCGCGGGATCTCGTGCTCGTTGTACTTCATGGCGATGAACCGTAGGTTGATCAAAGGTGTCTCTGATCTCAGTTCCCGCTTTTTTGCCACTACCGTCCGGATGCCCTCCAGCACCGCCTCCAGCTTCCCGTTGCGCCGGTAACGCTCGTAAGTTTCCTGGCTGATTCCATCCAAGGCGAAGATCAGCGTGTCCAGACCCGAGCGGACCGTCCGTTCAGCCAGCTCCGCATCTCTCAGGCGGTGACCGTTGGTGCTACAGACCACCCGCATTCCTCGCCCCCGGGCGTAGGAGATCATTTGGTCGAGCTCCGGGTGGAGGAAGGGCTCTCCCCAGTCCCAGAGCAGCAGGAGAAAAACGTAGTCACCGATCTCGTCGATCAGCCGCCGGTACAGCTCCAGGCTCATGAAGCCTCGGGGACGCCCCAGATCGCCGCTCACCGGGCAGAGAGCGCAACTGAGGTTGCAGTACGCGGTGGGCTCGACTTGCAGGTGAGTTGGCCAACCCCAGGGCTGGCGGGGCTTCACGTAGATGGAGGCCTCGGTCCGGATCCAGTTCAGCAGCTTCTTCAGCGGGACGCCCTCGAAGCGATACGGGATGCGGTCGCACTCCAGGTCCACCCGCCGCGTGGCGAGGGCCTTAGCCGCCTTCCAGCAGTTACTGAGCAATCCCCCCATCTCCAGTCCTCACCCCGCCGCCGGGCTGCGGCCCTCTGCGGGCCGAAACACCGGCGACAACCACTTGTAGAGACGGTGGACGCGCACACTGTCGCTGATGTGGCAGCAGTAGCTACAGTCGCACCGTTGGGTGAGCTCCACCTGCCCCTGCCGGGTCAGGGCCTTCCGGCGGAACTCCTGGAAGCCTGCGCCGTTCCAGATTTCGCGGAAGCGCTGCCCCCGAAGGTTGCCCAAGGGAAACCGGCACGGGTTGCAGGCCTGCACGGTCCCGTCCACCTTTACGCGCGCGTGCAGCCAGGCGATGTAGCAGGGAACCACTGCGCAGACCGCCTCACCGATTTTGTAGCGGGCGATGGTCTCCTCGATGTTGTCCTTCAGGGGAAGCGCCCGCAGGCGTTGCTTGCACTGCCGGAGCGCGCGGAGCGCAGCTCTCTCGTCCTCCGGCTTAAGAGCGAAGCAGTTCAGTTGGCCGGATGCGGAGTGCAGCGGGGAGAACGATACGCCGTCGCATCCGGTCTCGATGGCCAGCTCGACGAAGGAATCAATCCCCGCGAAATTGTGCACGTCGATCGGTTCATGCAGGACCAGGTGCGGCAGCTTGCCGTTTCGTGCCGCCTTGCGCGAAGCGAGCCGCTTCAGCCCTTCGACCACGCGGTCGAAGAGGTCCGGGTTCGTGCCGGGATAGTTCCTTTCGAATTCCGCGCGCGAGCTGGCCCACAGGCTGACGCGCAGCACGTGCAAGCCGCTGCCGATGAGGGCGTCAACCGCCGATTCGGTCAGCATTGTGCCGTTGGTGTACAGCTTGACCTCACAACCTACCCCCTGCGCCACGGCGAGCATCTCGAACAGGCGCGGGTGCAGAAACGGTTCGCCGTCGCCACAGAGCACCAGGGTTTGCGTGCCCATGGCCCGCAGATCGCCACAGAGCTCCCGGAAGAGGTCGTAGTCGAGATCGAACACGGACGGATCGTGCGGCGCCGGGTTGTCTACATAGGGCGAGTGGACGTAACAGCCCAGACACTTGAGGTTGCACCGGCGGGTGAGGTCCACGGTGGCGTAGAACGGGCCGACCTTGGCGGTACATCCGGTGATCAATCCTTCCAGTAGCTTGAGCTTCTGATGCAAGGTCGCCATTTCAATGCCCGTGGTTTAAGTGTGCCAGCCGCTCCCAGAGGAAGCCGGCGGCGGTGGCTCCCTGAGAGGCCACGAACAGAGCGGTGTTAGAGGCGCGGTTGGCAGGCTCCTTCCTGCTGAGCGGATATCGCAGGAGGCTCACATAGAAAGACAGCCGCCCGCACCCCAGCAGTCCGTCTCTGAGCCACGACCGCCTGCGGTAGTAGAGGTACGAGCCGCGACCGTAGTTGAAATGCTGGCGCCAGAAGGAGGCGAAGCTCATCGGGTGCGCATGGTACACCACCGCCTCCGGTGCGAACTGTATCGAGCAGCCCAGCCGGAGCCAGCGTTCGCACAGGTCCCGGTCTTCGGCGCCAACTCGGGGATACGCGGTATCGAAGCCGCCGACGGCTCGAAAGGCCTCGGCAGATACCGCCAGATTGTTGGAGGCAACCAGACGCGCCCGCCCGTGGTCGGGGTTGTAGCAGGAGTACAAGAACTCCGTGAGAAGCTGGCTGGCGGCGGCGTAGCGGTTCGGGAGAACGTTGACGGTCCTGCCTCCGATGAGACCACCGGCGCTGGCCGCGAAACGTGCGGCGAGCTTTCGCAGCCAGTCCGCCGCGGGCGTGCAGTCGTCATCCGTAAAAGCCAGGAATTGGCCCGTGGCACGCTCGACGGCAGCATTGCGCGCCGCGGCGGGGCCGGCGTGCGGCAGAACGCAGACCGTCAGGTTAAGAAGCTGGCGCAGACGCTCCAGCACAGGGTCCGGAGGCTTCCCCGTCCCATCGATGGCCACAACCACGTCGAAACGGTCGCGCGGATAATCCAACCGGGTCAGGCTCTCCAGGCAGCGGACCAAATCAGCAGGGCGGTCGAAGGAAGGCACAATGACCGAGAAATGCGGCAGACTTGTCGTCGCCCCGGCACCTCCTTGGTTGGGTACAGTGCTCACCACAGTTCGACTCGGCGCCGGTCGCTTTCCCCGCCGGTCCAAGAGCTCCGTTGCAGGATCTCCCGATTTGCCTAAGTATACCGCAGCCACAACCGCGGCTCGCTATAATCTCAGGGTGCGACGGACCGCTCTGGCAGTCCTGGCTCTAGCCGTTTGCGCGCTGGCCGGGCCGGTCGAGTTTGGCCGCGCGGAGCTGGGCCGCGCGCTCACCTCCCGCAAGCTGGACCCGGCCCGGTTCCGAGTCCGAGTCGAAATCTCTTCCGACGCCCCGGAGTCCTACCGCATCCTGCCGGGATTGATCACCGGCGGCGACCTGCGCGGCCTGATGTACGGCCTGCTGGAGGCCGCGGAACAAGTCCGCCAGTACGGCTATTTGCGCCAGGCGCGCGGAGTGCCCGCCACGGCCATCCGGGGCATCCGTTTGTTCCTGCACAACCAGGATCTCGAACAGGACTGGTACTACTCGCACGACTTCTGGCGCGACTTCTTCGCCATGCTGGCCCGCAGCCGCTTCAACCGCTTCAACCTGGTCTTCGCCCACCAGACCAACTACCTGGCCCCACCCTACCCGTTCTGGCTGGCTTTGGACGAGTTCCCCGAGATCCGCGTGCCCGGCCTCACCCACGCCGAGCGCGAGCGGAACCTGGAGACGCTTCGCTTCATCTCCGACACCGCCGCCGAGCACGCCATCGACTTCACGCTCGGCATCTGGGAGCACAACGTCCAGCCCGGCATGAAGCCGGGTGTCGAAGGTCTCACGCGCGCCAACATCGGCCCGTACAGTCACGCCGCGCTCGGCCGCGTGCTGGCCGCCTGCCCCTCTATCCGCAGCGTGCAGATGCGCACCAATGCCGAGTCCGGCATACCCGGCGATCAGCAGGTGGAGTTCTACCGCGACTACGTCTTCCGCGCCATCCGCGAAGCCGGCCGCCGCGTGGTGCTCGATCTACGCGGCTGGGCCGTGGCCGGAGGCATGGTCGAGGCCGCCCAGTCAGCCGGCGTCCCTCTGCGCCTCTCCGCCAAGTACTGGGCCGAGGATTTGGGGCGGCCCTACCAGCCCGCCGAGACTTTCCCCGGCTACAGCTACCTGAACTCTCTGGAGAAGCCGCGCCCCTACCAGTTCTACTGGGAGGTTTGGGCGCTTGGCTCCCACCGTCTGCTGCTCTGGGGCGACCCCGACTACGTGCGCCGCGCCGTGCCCACTCTCACGTTGTCGGGCTCGGCGGGCTTCGAGATCGACGCGCCGCTGGCGCAGAAGGGCTTCGGGAACCGTCCCGGAAAATGGGGCGTGTTCGCGGACGACCAGCAGGGCCGCGTCTTCTGGAAGTGGGAGTTCGAGCGCTACTGGCTCTACTACCTGCTCTGGGGCCGTCTGAGCTACGACCCGAAAACACCCGAGACCGCCTGGACCCGGGAGCTGCGCTCACGCTTTGGCGCTGCCGCCGCTGACGTGCTTGAGGCCTACAAAGCTTCGAGCGGCGTCCTCAATCAGATCGTGGCCGCGCATTTGGCCGACCCCAACATGTACATCTGGCCGGAGATCAACCCCGGAGGGTTGATCGACGCTTACAAGGACGTCCGGCCCAGCGACTTGCCGTTCATTGCCTCCCCGGCTGAGGCTGTGCGGAACCGCCTCCAGGGCGTTGCCTCGGCCAAACAAACACCCGCGCAGACCGCCGAGGGCCTGCGCGGGCTGGCTGCGCGCACCGGGCAGGCGCTGGCCGCGGCCCGCGCCAGGCTGGGGCCCGATCACAGGGAGTGGCGCTCCTCGGAGCCTGATTTTGAGGTGCTGGCCGCGCTGGCCCGCTACCACGCCCACAAGCAGGTGGCGGCGGAGCAACTTGCCTGGTTCTACCAGACGGCCGATGCGGCGACGCTCGCCGCCGCCCGCCGTGAGCTGGAGGCCGCCCTGGGCGTCTGGGAGAAGCTGGTGCAGCTCACCGACGGCCTCTACCCCGCCGAGATGGCCTTCGGGCCGGACGACGTTGGCCACTGGAAGGACAAGCTGCCCTACGTGCGCCACGACCTCGAAACGATCCAGGAGCGCGAGCGCATCTTCCAGCAGTTCGGGCGCTTCGATTTCGGCTTCGATTTCGGCGGCCCGCCCGCACTGCCGCGCGGGGCTTCCTACCGCAACGACGCCTTTGTGCTTCGCAACACCGTCGCGCCGCGCTTTCAGGCGGTTGATCCGGACACAATGTTCTCCGAGACCACAGGCTATGGCTGGATGACTCAGGCGGAGCGCCAAGCTCACGCGCTGCCGCTGACGCCCTATCACGAGGTGCGCGCCGCGGCGCGCAATCCTAAGAACCTGCCCCAGAACGTGCTGTTCGGCGATTGGATCAGCGGCCGCGGGGCGCAGACCTTCCGGGTGCGCACGGGAGAAGGCGATTTCACGGTGTTTTTTCTGCATCCCGACGGCACGTCCACCTTTGAGAAGCTGCGCGCCCGCGACGGCCACGTGGACATCGTCTTCCCGCAAGGCGAGTGGGCGTGCAGCGGCCTGGTGCTGAGAGGCCCGCGCTCCGAGCAACCGCTGCCTCCTCAAACGACCCGGCGAGCGCCGACCCGCCCCACTACTGAGCACATCCCACCCAAGACCGCCTTGGCTGGGCAGCCCCTCGCGCTCAGTTTGCGTATCTACCCGGTGACCGCCGCCAAGTCCGTGCGGCTGCACTACCGCCCCGTGAACCAGTTGGCCGCCTTCAAGACTCTGGAAGCTCCCGCCGTGCGGGCCAGCTTCACGATCCCCGGCGAGGACATCTCCCCGCGCTGGGACCTGATGTACTACTTCGAGGTGCTCGACACCAACGGCGCCGGCTGGTTCCACCCCGACCCGGCTACCGCCACGCCGTACTACGTGGTCGCCGTTGAGAGCGCGATCCGGTGATCGCTCACCGCCACACGCTCACCCGCATCAGCTCGAAGTGGCGATCGTAGGTCCACACCGGAACGCCCAAGTGCTCGCTCAGGGCGGCCAGCAGCGCGTCGAACAGCGTCACAGTCTTCTCCGGCTGACTCTGCACCCGCCGGATGGCGGCCTCATAATCCCGTGCCGTGGGGACGATCATCGCAGCGCCAGTCTGCACTTCCTCCAGCCACTTCCGGGCCACGGCCCATCCCAGCCGACGCACGATCAGCGTGTAGCTTTCCATCAGCACGGGATAGGCCACTAGAACCCCCCGCTGCTCTCCGCCGAGCCGCTTCAGTTCCCTCTGCGCCCGCGCGTGATACTGGTCCGAAGGATCCACCAGGGCGTACAGCGGGCCAGTGTCCGCAAGTACGGCGAGCCTCATTTCTCAGCCAGGTACCGATCGTGGTTCAAACTCACGTCCTTCCGCGCGCTGCCGGCCTTGGCCGGCGTGATCCGCAGGGGACGCGAGGGCGGCAAATGGCCTCGCCTGGCGAGATACTCGCGCAGAGCCGCTTCGACAACTCCGGTCAGCGAGGGCGCAACGTCTTGCTCTCCCAGGTAGGAATCGAGCGCCGCCTCCAGGTCGTCTGGCAGTGCGATCGAGGAGCGCTTCATGCCAAGTATTATATCACCATCTGGTGCACTTGGTGAGATTGGTGATCCGGCTTCGCTCCAGCCTCCTCAGCGCCTCCAGCACCACCGTGCCCACCAACTGGAAACTGTCCGCGCTGAGCTTGTCCACGGTGTCGCGCTCAGCGTGCGGGCCGCAGTCGGAAGCGTCCCGTGCCGAAGGTCACGCCCCAAGCTTGCCATCCTCCAGCTTTCAGGACCACCCATGTGGAATAGGCCTCCTGGCCTGTCGGGAGCACGCAGCATACAGGCAAGAATGCCTATTCCACCCTGGGCCCACTCGAAACTGGGGGAGGGCGAGCGCTCCAAGGGGTTGCAGCGGAGTAGTCGTGAGTGTATATTCTACTTGCCCGGGAGTCCAAGACTCGAATCCCGGACAACACGCTTGGTCATGCAGACCACCTCCGGATGCCGCTGGATGCTCGGGCTGGCCCTGGCGGCCATCCTGATCGCCGCCGTCTTTGCCTGGGACAACCGCAACTTGGTGAGCCCCGACGGCACCAGCTACCTCGACCTTGCCGACGCCCATCTCGGTTCCGGGAACACGCCCGCCGTCAGCAGCCAATGGAGCTGGCTGCATCCGGTTCTGCTGGCGCTGGGGAGTTGGTTGTTCCGCCCTGAGCCGGCCTGGGAGTTCGCGGTGGCTCATTTGGTCGGTTGGCTGGAGTTCGTGGTGATGATCCTCTGCTTCAGCTTGTTTCTGCGTGCCTGGATGCGCAGCGAGCTCCCCGAGACAACCGACCAGCCCCGCCTAAGCTTGGCCCACAAGACCTGGATGGTCTTCGCTTACAGTCTGGCGGTTGCCGCGGCTGGAAGCACCACGATCATCCGCCACATCGGAGCCGACCTGGCCGTAGCCGCCCTGGTGTACCTAGCAGCCGCCGTGGTGATCCGGTTGGAGGATTCTGCCGCATCCATGTACTGGTGGGCCCTTCTGGGCGCCGTCCTGGGCCTCGGCTACATGGCGAAATCCCCCATGTTCCCACTGTCGGTGGCCCTGCTCGCTCTGCTGGCGCTGTGCGCTCGTGGCCACCGCAGAAGGCTGGGCGGCGTCGCCGTGGCCGTGGCCTGCTTCCTGGCGGTTGCCTCACCATTGCTGATTGCTCTGGCGAAAACCCGCGGGCGTTTGACTTTCGGCGATTCCTGGCGGCTGAACTACGCCTGGTACGTCAACGGGGTCACGCCTTATGCCGGCTGGACGGGCGGGCCGGCGGGCGCCGGCGCTCCGCTGCACGCTCCCCGGGTGATCTCAGCGGAGCCCCTGGTCCGTGAATTCACCGGCCCCGTCATCGCCACCTATCCGCTCTGGTACGACCCCGCCTACTGGCACGAGGGCTTGAAGATCACCTTCAGCCTGCGCCGGCAGATCGTGACGCTGGGGAGGAGTCTGAGGACCTATGCGCGGATGCTGGTCACTGACAACGGGCTTACTGCCGGCCTGATCGTGCTGCTGCTGGCCGGGAGCTTCCGGCGCCAGTTGTTTGCCAGGATGGCCCGGCGGCCCTGGATGGTGCTATGGCCCGCGGCGGCCTTCGCTATGTTTGCTTTGGTTCACGTCGAGCCCCGCTACGTGAGGCCGTTCTGCGTTCTGTTCACGCTGGCCATGTATGGGCCGCCTCTTCACCCGGGCTCCGGCCGGGCCAGCCGGGTCAGACCGCTGGTGATGGCTGTTGCCAGCGCCAGCCTGATCCTGCCCTTGGCGCCTTCATTCGCCAACGCGCTCGCGCACACTGCCAGGACCGTGGCCACGGCAGACTATCACTCCGGTCACACGCACCTAAAGGTAGCCGAGGAATTGGGCAGGCTGGGCTTGCGACGCGGCGAGCGAATCGCCGCGGTCGGGGGCGGCTTCCGGGCCTACTACGCCCGGCTGGCGCGCGCCCGGATCGTCGCCGAGATTCCGGAATCCGACGTGCCCTCTTTCCTGCGCCTGCCCCGCTCCAGGCAAGCCACCATCTACCGCAAGCTGGCCGACTTGGGCGTCAAGGCCGTCGTCTCAGTCGGCATGCCCGCGCAGCCCGGCGCATTCCAATGGCGGGCGCTCGCGGACACTGGGTACTCTGCATTGCTTCTCGACAGCCTGCCTGAAGATTGATTGACAGGCCCACAGGAGGTCGGGAGTGCCCCCCTCACTCCAACCTCTTCAGCACCTCCAGCACCACCGTGCCGACCGCCTGGAAACTGTCCGCGTTGGGTTTCTCCAGCGTCACGTGCTCGGCGTCGCCGCAGCCGCAGCGAAAGACGCGGCGATATGGGCTAGACTTGAGTCATGAGCAGGGTTGCCATCAACCTGGCATCGGGGCCACCCCGGACAAAGCCCGGCTTTCAGCCGAACCTCACCCGCAAGGGGCCGGTTTCCCGGCGTGCGCTGCTCGCGCACACCGATCCGGGCCCGCCGGAAGAGGCGGAGGAGTTTGTGCGCTTGATCTACGAGCTGCGGCGCAAGAGCAAGCCCCGCATCGTTCTCGAATGAGCCTCCTGGTCGTTGACACCGACGTCGTTTCGTACGTCTTCCGCCGTCACCCCTCTTCGGAGGCATACCTGGAGATCCTGGAGGACCAGGAGCTGGTCATCTCCTTCATGACACGGGCTGAGTTGTCGCTCGGGGCTAAGCTTCGCAACTGGGGGCCGCACCGGCTGGCCGCGCTCGAACACTATCTGGAACGGTTCGGCATCTGCTATCCCGATGCGGCGCTCTGCGAAGTGTGGGCCGGCGTCATGGCCGATGCACTCGGACCCGGCCGTCCGATCAACCCTCAAGACGGCTGGATAGCAGCTACCGCCATCCATCTGGACGCCCCCCTGGTCACCAACAACGTGAGGCACTTCAGACACATCCAGGGCCTGGAGATTGTTTCCACGATCGGCCGGTAGTAGGGCGGCATCCGCCCCCGCTCACTCCAGCCTCTTCAGCACCTCCAGCACCACCGTGCCCACCACCTGGAAACTGTCCGCGCTGAGCTTGTCCACGGTGTCGCGCTCGGTGTGCCACCAGGAGTTGCCGGGGCCGTAGTCGAAGTCGATCAGATCCACTGCCGGCACGCCGCGCCGCAGAAACGGAATGTGATCGTCCTCAATGGAGGCGCCCGCGTTCAGGAAGTATCTTCCCAGGCCGGTCTCCGCCGCGGTCTGCCGCACCAGTCGTCGCAGCCAGGCGGTGGAATTCAGTTCTTCGAGAATACCCAGGTCCCGGTCGCCGATCATGTCCACGTTGATCAGCGCCCGAATGCGCGTCAGCGTGCCGTCGGCCGCCCACCGCGCCGCCAGATGACGGCTCCCGTACAGCCCGTCCCGCTCCGACCACGGCCCGAAGGCTTCCTCCCCGTCGAACCACACCAGGTAGAGGTCGTGCTTGAGCGCCCGCCCGGGCAACACCCGCGCCAGCTCCAGCAGGAAACCTGCCGAGGCGCCGCCGTCGTTGGCCCCCACAAAACGAATTCCAGGCAGTGACTTGGTCTCGTAGTGCCCCGTCACCACCACCGCCCGGCCCGACTTTCCGGCCAGCCGCCCGATGATGTTCATCATCTTGACGGGCCCCAGGGGCGTTTCGGCGGTGAAGTAATCCGGGATCACTTCCCACCCCTGCCGCTTGAGCTCGCCCACGATGAACCGCTGGAGCTTGCCGAGGGCCGCCGAACCCGACGGTCGCGGGCCGAAGGAGACCATCTGCTGGGTGCAGGCCAGCGCCGAGGAGCCGCTAAAAGGCTCTGCGGCATGAGCCACGCTGGCCAGCAGCCCGCCAGTGGCCGCGAGTACTATCGCTTTCTGGCCGTGCATACGTGTCCCAAGGTGAAGTTGCGGTCGCGGTCCAGCGGGTCAAAGACTGGCAGCAGCAGGGCGGGCACGGCCACGACCAGCGCCGCCGCCACTCCCCACACGCCGCGGAAATACTGCAACCCGTTCAGCAGCCGCCGTGCCAGCAACCGGAAGTAGCCGCCCACCGGACGCACCTGAACGCTCAGGAAGCCCGCCTGCTCCAGCAAGTGCCTCAGGCCGTAGCGCGTGAAACGAAAGTAGTCGTGCGGCGCCTGGTGCACTTCCCAGTCCTGCGGCGCCACCAGCAGCAGCCGCCCTCCCGGCTTCAGCGCCCGCGCCATCTCTTCGACCGCCCGCGCCGGCTCCGGGACGTGCTCCAGGGTCACTACGTTCAGGCAGGCGTCGAAAGTCCCCGAGCGGAACGGCAACCGCAGCAAGTCTCCGACGGTATCCAGCCGCCGGTAGTCCCATTGCGGGTCTCCGATGCCCAGGTCCACGCCCACGTAGCGCTGCTTCGGAAAGAACCGCGCGTAGGCGCCCTCGCCGGCTCCGGCATCCAGCACCAGCGCGCCCTGCGCCAACTCCCCGGCGAAACGCGCCAACGCGTCCTCGATGGCGGTCTCGAAGTGAAACACGCGGCGAGCCAGAAACCGCGGCAGGCGTTGCCGCAGGCGAGCGTATCTCATGCCTGCCTCCGCGCCTCGAGCATGATCGTCGAGCCCGCGCCAAAGGCGGCTTCCAGCGCCGTCGGCAAAACGCTCGCCGCGAGCAGCGCGAAGTAGACCAGGTCCTTGAGCAGCCTCAACGGCCCGCCCTCGGGCGCGCCGCGCACCCGCCGCGCCATCGGGTCCAGCCACGGGGCCAGGCTGGCCGCCAGAGCTGCCGGGTTGTCGCGCCAGGAGAAATGCTTCCGCCGGGTCACCTGAAACCCGCAGGATTCCAGCAGCCGCTCCAGCCCGCGAGCCGGGAAGCTTACCAGGTGCCGCGGCACGTCCAGCCCGCTCCACCTACGCCCCAGCAGGGCGAACTGCCAGCTCGCCGTGTTGGGCGTTTGCACGATCAGCCGCCCGCCCGGCCGCAACAGCTTGCGCGCCGCCAGCAGGTACGCCCGCGGGTCCGGGACGTGCTCGAGTACATGGAACATAGTCACCGCGGCGCAACTGCCGGGCGCCACGGGCGCCTGCTCGAGGCTGCCGCAGACCGCCGGCACCGCGTTCTGTTTCCAGCACAAGCCGGCCGCCTCGCTCGCCCGGTCCAAGCCGGCCACACGGTAACCCCGGTCCTTCAGCAGGCGCAGGAACAGCCCACCCCCGCAGCCCACATCCAGCACCGGCCCTGGCCAGCCGGCTCCGGCCAGAGCGCGCTCGACGAATCTCACGTGATCGCGCACCACCAGCCGCCGCCAGGCCTCCTCCAGCCGGCTCGCTGCGCCGCCCTCCGGCCGAAACCAGTAGTGGCGCGGATAATACTCATCCAGCCCCTGAGACGTCGGAGACGGCTCCAGCCGCAGCGCTTCGCACTCCGCGCACTTGACGACCTGGAACTGCCGCTCGGTGGTGCGGTAAAGGCGGTCGCCCGCGGCGAACAACTTGCGGAAGTCCGAACTGCCGCACACCGGGCAAACCGGATGTTCGCTCACAGCGCCAGCTCGGCCAGCTCCTTCAGCCGCACCCGGTGGCTCATGATCAGCCGCCGCACTTCGGCCGGCGTCACTCTCCGGATGCGCCGGATCAGGCGTCGCTTGCGCAGGATGCGCGGCAGCATCCGCACCGCCTCCAGATCCCCCTTCAGCAAGGCCAGCGCCGCTCGCGCCTTGCCCTTCACTCCCGGAAAACGCGCCAGTTCGCCCCGCCCCCGCAGACCCGCCCAGGCCCCCGCTCCCAGCCGCGCCAGGTAGTAGAACCCGTTCAGCCACAGCAGGCTCCAGGGGAACAGCTTGGCCGCCAGCAGCACCCGGTTGCGTTCGATAAGTTCCAAACGCCGGGCGGAGGCCAGGCCCAGCGTGGCCCCGCGATGGTGCCGCACCACGGCCTCCGGGATGTACAGGCATGTCCAGCCGGCAATCCGCGCCCGCAAGCCCAGCTCGGCATCGTCGCCATAGGCAAAGAAATCCTCGTCGAAGCCGCCGATCTCATCCAGCATCGCGCGCCGGTACATGGCCGCGCAACCATCCGGCCACAGCGTCTCCTCGCGCCGGTCGTATTGGCCGCGATCCACTTCCCCGGAGCCCCGCCCCCGGTTTTGCCCGTCCGGGTAGATGAGGTGTCCCGCCTTGTCGATACGCGTCGGGTCTTCCCAGCCCAGGATCTTGGAGGCGGCCATGCCCACGCGCGGGCCGTGCTGGAAAGCGCCGCGCAGCGCTGCCAGCCAGCCCGGGTCGGCCTCCGCGTCGTTGTTCAGCAGCGCCACCAGCGGCGCCCGCGAGGCTGCGATCCCCTGGTTATTGGCCGCGCAGAAGCCTCGGTTGACAGGGTTGACGATCAACCGGAGGTTCAAGGCCGGCCGCGGGGCGAACTCGTGCGCCACCATTTCCGCGGAGCCGTCGGCGGAGCCGTTGTCCACCACGATGGTTTCAAAGTCCACCCGCCGCTGCGCTTCCAGCGATTCCAGCGCCCGGCGCAGCAGCTCCCGGCGGTTCCAAGTCACCATCACGACAACGATCTCGGGTTTCGCGGTGCGGTCGGTCAACTGTAGTATTCTATTACCGCCAGAATTCCGGCGGCGTTATGTCTTCTCTCGGCCAGAGGCTCTGCCAGGAACGCCTCCAACGCGGCTTGAGTCTCGAGCAGGCGGCCAAGCGCACCAGGATCAGTGCCCGCTTCCTGGAGGCGATCGAGGCGGAGGAATTCGACAAGCTGCCCGGCAGCTTCTTTGCCCGCAGTTTCGTGCGGCAGTACGCCGCGGCCTTGGGTTTGGATCCGGAGGCCTTCGACGCGGAGCTGGGCAGGTTCGAGGAGCCAGTTACGCCGCCTCCCCCTCCCGAACCCGCCCAGCCGCGAATTCGCGTGCCCCCAATCGCCGTGAGCGCCAAAGCCCGGCGCCTGGCTTTGCGGCGCTGGGCGGGCTCAGTGGCCGCGTTCGTGCTGGTTGTGCTGGCCTGCGCGGTGCTATACACCATCTGGCAAAAAGTGCGCTGGGCCCCCGCTCCCCAGCCTCAGCCGCCGCCAGCCGCCCCATCGCCACCCGCGACCAGCGCGCCTCCCCAGCCCGCGCCGTTCCCGCCGCCCTCGGCTGTGGAGGCCCCCATCCTGGTCCACATCCGCGCCTCCGAAGACGCCTGGGTGCGGGTTACCTCCGACGGGAGGGTCGTCTTCTCCGGCGTACTCAAGCCGGGTCAGACCCAGGCCTTCCAGGGCCGTGAGAGCATGAGCCTGCTGACGGGCAACGCCGGGTCGCTCCAGCTCGCCTTCAACGGCAGGTTGCTCGGACCCCTTGGGCCCAGGGGGCAAATCCGGGTGGTGGAATTCACTCCCGCGGACTACCGGATCCTGGAGCGGAAGCCGCCGCCCGCTTCCTAGCCTTCTCCAGACGAAGCAACTCGCGCCGCCGCCGGCGCTTGATCCGATCGTCCACCTTGCGCCAGAACTTGCGAAAGTACAGGATCGCCGAGAGCACCGCCACCACCACCACGCACCACATCCAGCCCATCGCCCACGGCCGCAGCCCCTTCCAGTGGATGCCGAGCAGCAACAGCGTGACCGCGATCACCTGCGCCAGCATCTTGGTCTTGCCCAGTTCGCTGGCCTCGATGGTGTAGCCCGCCGCGGCCGCGATGCTGCGCAGGCCGGTCACCGCGAACTCCCGCCCCACGATGATGATGGCCATCCAGGCCGGAACCTCGCGCACCCCGACCAGCGAGATCAGCGCCGCCGAGATCAGCAGCTTGTCGGCAATCGGATCCAGCAGCGTGCCCACCGTGGTCACCTGGCCCCACCGCCGCGCCAGATACCCGTCCAGCAGGTCAGTGGCGGCCGCCGCCAGGAAAATCGCCAGCGCCAGAAACTCGTTGGTAATCAACACCTGCTGGAACCGGATCTCCCAGTTCTCCTTCACCAGCGCCGCCACCAGCAGCGGCACGAAGAAAATCCTCAGCAGGGTCAGCAGATTCGGGAAGTTCATCTACTTCACCAACATACACTAGCCCTTGCGAACCAGGTACCCCGCCAGGCGCCGCTGGAGCGACTCGGGCACCTCGGCCTCCACCTCCCAATAGCCCCCGTCATACCGCCGCGACGCTACCCGGCCGTGTTCGTACAGCAGGTGCATCTTAGCCCCGTCCTGGAGCGAAAACCGGAACACCGCCAGGTGCAGCAGCTCGCTGGGCAGCGCCTCATCCACCACCTCCAGGAGCCGCTCCAGCCCTTCGCCGGCGCGGGCCGACACAACCGCCACCCAAGACGCCCGGCCGGCGTCGGCCTGGATCCGCCGGCCCAGCGCTTCCGCCTCGGCGTTGCCTCCGGCAACCAGATCCGCCTTGTTCAGCACCAGCACCTGGGGCGTCGCCTCCACGCCGATTTCGGCCAGCACCTTCTGTACCTGGCGGACTTGCTCGGCGGCGTGAGTCGAGGAAGCATCCACCACGTGGAGCAGCAGCGCCGCCTCGCGCACCTCCTCCAGGGTGGCCCGAAACGCCTCCACCAGCGTCACCGGCAGGTTCCGTATGAAACCCACCGTGTCGCTCACCAGCACCCGGCGGCGGGAGGGCAGTTGCACGCCCCGTATAGTCGGATCGAGCGTAGCGAACAACCGGTCGTCGACCAGCACTCCGGCGCCGCTGAGGCGGTTGAACAGGGTGGACTTGCCGGCGTTGGTGTAGCCCACCAGGGCCGCCGTGGCCAGGGGCACCGCCTGCCGCTTCTGCCGCTGCACGCCCCGGCTGGTGCGCACCGCTTCGAGCTCCTGACGGATCTTGCGGATGCGCCGGAAGACTCTGCGGCGGTCGGTCTCCAGTTGCGTCTCGCCGGGACCGCGCGTCCCTATGCCGCCCCCCAGCCGCGACATCTCGACGCCGCGCCCGCTCAGTCGCGGCAGCAGGTAGTCCAGTTGCGCCAGCTCGACTTGCAGTTGACCCTCGCGCGTGCGCGCTCGCCGCGCGAAAATGTCCAGAATCAACTGGGTGCGGTCCACTACCTTGCGCTCCGAGACCCGCTCCAGGTTGCGGAGCTGGGTGGGCGTCAGGTCGTGATCAAAGATAACCACCTCGGCGTGCTCGGCTTCCGCCAGCCAGGCCACCTCTTCGGCCTTGCCCGCCCCGATCAAGGTGGCCGCCGTGGGCCTGCTGCGCGATTGAAGCACGCGGCCCACCACGGCGGCGTTCGCGCTGTCGGCCAGGGCCGCCAGTTCCTCCAGGGATTCCTCCGCCGAATAGCCCGCGGCGTGTGAGGCGGAAAGCGCGGGTCCCTTCAGCTCCAGGCCGACCAAAATCGCCCGTTCGCGCGCCACGTCTGATCTTGGGGCGCTACCCTGCGGCGGGCTCGCCCGTGCTCCCGCCCGGTGGCGGCACCGCACCGCCGCCCGAGGCTCCCGCCGGTGCGGCATACGCCGGCAGGGGCTTCGAGATCACCACCGTCGAGATGGCGTGCTTAAAGATCAACTGCTCCTGGCTGTTGGACTCCAGAATCAGCGAATACTTGTCGAAGCTCTTGATGCGGCCGGTGAGCTTGACCCCGCTCATCAGGTAAATGGTCAGCAAGGTACGCTCTTTCCGCGCATTGTTGAGGAAGGCTTCCTGTATGTTCTGCGCCGGTTTCTCCATATTGCTTCCTAGTACACCGGGGTGGCTCTCATTGTAGCAGATCGCCGGCCGGCGGCCGCTGGCGGGCGACTGGCGCCGGGCGTAAGCTAAGAGTCTGCTCTAGTGGAGGTTCCCGATGCTTCGGCTTCTGCTCTGGTCGCTGCTGATGCTTCTTCCCGCCGCCGGCGCCGGTGGCGCGGAAACCCTGCGGGTGGTTTTCGAGGGCGCCTCATGGGAGCACCGATGGGCGCTGAAGGAGGTGAGCCCGGACCTTCCCTCCGATTGGTCCGCTTTCGAATTCCTGGTCATGGAACTTAGAGCGTCGTCGCCCCAGCGGTTCGAATTGCGGTTCCACACCGCCGGCGGGACGCGAAGCCAGCGCATACACCCGTTTCCGGGCGCGTGGATCCGTGCCGCCGTGCCGCTCAAGTACTTTCTGCGGCCGGACCGGGAAGGCTTCGACCTGGCGTCGATGGGCAACAAACCGCGGGGATCGTTCTGGATCACGCTTGTCCAAATTAGCTTTTGAGCCGGGCCAGTTGGACAGCATGCGGCCGGGCTGCTGAGGCTGCGCTCGGTTCCTAGAGGGGCCGGGAGACCCGTAGAACCGGGATTTGGCGTGTGGTGTGGCCCGGGGCCGATCCCGGGTCTTGGCCGAAGCCAATTTGGAGAGCATGTGAAGGCCGACGGGGACCTGGTTTTTCTGTCACGCAGCCGGGTCAATAGAATCAGTGACTTAACCTGTCCAGGGTGCCCGACTGCCGGCTAATTTGGACAGCCGTGGTTCTGAATCAATCTCTCGGGTGCGGTCGGCCCGTTGACCGCCCTCGAGGCGCTGGGGTAAGGTGTGGCCCCCCAAGGCTCAGTTCGCACAGAACGCCCAGGTGCTAACCGGAAGGATGGGGCGTCGAGTCTGGCCGGGACCACCCGAAGAGAGTCGTAGTACGCCAACTCACCTTTAGGACGCTGCCGAGCGTTCGGCCTCTGGAGGACGGCAGCGATGGTCGAAATTGTCCTTGACCTCTGCCGCGAACCCTGCCATACTGCTGTAAAGGTGGCAAGATGGCAGAACAACTGCCCCTGGTTCCCACGATGAAATCGACCTTTCGACTTCCTGTGGACCTGTATCGCCGTCTTAAGATTAGGGCCGTGCAGGAGAACAGGCCAATAGCCGATCTTCTCATCGATGCAGTTGAGCTTTATCTTTGCAAGGTGGAATCAGCCAATGACGAACCGACGCCCACTGCCTAGAACTGTCGGGGTCCGGCGGGCTCTCTTTCGTGGAAGTGGCTTGACTAGAGACAAAGGCAAACCAGCCGAGAAGGAATATGAACTGGTTTCCATGTTCTCCGGCTGCGGGGGAATGGACCTTGGATTTCTTGGTGGGTTTGAGGCCTTAGGGCGTCGGTACGAACACCTGCCCTTCCGAATTGTGTGGGCAAATGACCACAACGAGGCCGCGTGCAGAACCTATCGACGCAATCTGGGAGAAGACATCCACTGTGCCGATGTCTGGGACACCATCAGCTCGATGCCAGAGCAGGCGGATGTATTGATCGGCGGATTTCCATGCCAAGACATTTCCGTCAACGGGAAGCGTGCAGGCGTTGTTGACGGCAACCGTAGCGGTCTCTACAAAGCTATGATCGAGGGCATCAGGCGGACACGTCCAAGAGTGTTCGTCGCCGAAAACGTGAAGGGCCTGCTGATGAAGTACAACGAGCAGTCCCTTCGACGAGTCGTAAAGGACTTTGAAGAGTTGGGATACAGGATACTTTACAACCTGTACCTTGCCGCCGATTATGGCATCCCCCAGACTCGGGAGCGCGTGTTCATCGTCGGAACATCCGCCGACGCAAAGCCCTTTGTCCCCCCCCCTCCTGAGCGCACTAGAGCCACGTGGATGACGGCCAGAGAGGCAATCGCAGACCTGGAGGGCCTGGAAGAATGCCCTTCTATCAATCATGTATGGAGCCGCGCGAACACAAGTCCGGAGCAGGGGAATAGGAGACTCGATCCCAACCGGCCGGCCTATACGATTCGGGCCGAATGTCATGGGAACATCCAGTACCATTACCGTCTTCCACGCCGCATTTCTATGCGGGAAGCAGCGCGATTCCAGTCGTTTCCAGATAGCTTTGTCTTTGAATCGAAACTGAGAGAGACCGAAAGACAAGTGGGCAATGCCGTACCGCCAGTCCTGGCATGGCAGGTCGCTAGAGCGGTGCGCGATTGCTTGGCGTGAGCAGGATCGGATGGGTCTCATGCGCCGCGGTCAAGGAAGAGCTCTTTAGACGGCTTCCAATCCTTCGCGTATCCATCGGCGCGGGCTAGCCACTCTTTGATCCGATCTTTGGGGGCCACCGAACGTCCCCAGTACTCTACGAAAAGGGCGTCCTCCAAGTTTTCAGCCGCGATCTTCATTTCGGCCTCTATGTCTCTCAGGGAACGCTGTATGTAGACGCCGCCCCTCCTCTCGTCGGTTCTCAGGGCGACACTGCCAGCGGAAAACAAATCACGCGCTTGCGGACACAGAACCCCATGGTAAGTAAGCAAATAAAGAGTCGCGTCGTTGTATTTGCGCCGCGAGCGGGATGGCTTAACCACCTCGGGGCAAAGCAGCGCCGCTTCCGCTCTCAGCCTACGCTTTTCCTCTTGGGGTAGCCCCATATAGAGACGCACCTCAAGCGGCAGCGAGTGCTCCGGTTCCAGTTTATCTTCCAGCCACCAAAGCCTATCCCCTGGCTTCAAGCGCCCACGCGCGTACGTGCGGATGTAGCGCATTTTCTCCTCGGGTGGTAGGGTGCAGAAATCACAATAGGAAATTCCCAACTTCTCAAAGAGGGATCGCTTAGGATCAATCTCCACCTCGAAACGGGGCACGTGGGAGGTCCTCACGTGTATGACGCAATGTTCATATCTCCCCCATCGCACCGAAGGCGTTCCGCCCATCTTCCCGAAGAGGAGATAGATGTGCTTTACGTTCGGGTCTCGGGTCCCCTCGAAAACGCTGTTTGCGACACTTCGCCAGGAATCCTTGTTCGTCACCTTCACTTCAATGCCGAATTCGCCAGCGACAATATCCGGGAAAACGTGTGCGCTTGGGGACAGATCGACAGTGCCCCCCGTGCTCTCGGTAAGCTCCAGCAGGACGGTTCTGACTCTGGTCTCGAACTCGCTCGGCACGCGACACGTCGGATTCTCTTGAAGTTCCTTGCTCAGCTTTTCAGCGAGGGCCGTTAGTAACGCCTCAAAATCCTTTATCGTCATGCCTGGTCCGACGATCGCACGCTACCTAGTAGTATCTAAGAACGTCGTGATCCGCTTTTCGAGCCTCTGACTATTTCGTAGCTGGCACTCCCACAGAACAAGACACTTCCAGCGGCTGGAGCGCAGGCGACGGAGCACCAGATTGTCATGCTCTCTATTCCCAGAGATCTTAGCGTTCCAATAGACCAAACGGGACTTCGGCATGCGTCCGAGTCTGCACGCATGGCCGTGCCAGAAACAGCCGTGAACGAAAATCGTCTTCTTCCTTGAGGGGAAGACTAGATCCGGACGCCCAGGCAAATCCGTCGCGTGAAGGCGGTAGCGATATCCCAATCGATGCACAAGCCGGCGCACCACGAGCTCGGGTTTTGTGTCCGTGGAACGAACCAAGCGCATCTGCCTGCTCCGTTCCGTTGGCGTCAAATTGTCCAAGGAACCACAGCCTCCGACTCGGTCACCACAGGCGTTCCCCGTTATGGTAGCATCAACCAGAATTTAGCGCACTACCCAGGGTGCGCCGGGCGTAAGCTAGAAGTCTGGTTTGGTGGAGGTTCTCGATGCTTCGGTTTCTGATCTGGTCGCTGCTGATGCTTCTTCCCGCCGCCGGCGCCGGTGGCGCGGAAACCCTGCGGGTGGTTTTCGAGGGCGCCTCATGGGAGCACCGATGGGCGCTGAAGGAGGTGAGCCCGGACCTTCCCTCCGATTGGTCCGCTTTCGAATTCCTGGTCATGGAACTTAGAGCGTCGTCGCCCCAGCGGTTCGAATTGCGGTTCCACACCGCCGGCGGGACGCGAAGCCAGCGCATACACCCGTTTCCGGGCGCGTGGATCCGTGCCGCCGTGCCGCTCAAGTACTTTCTGCGGCCGGACCGGGAAGGCTTCGACCTGGCGTCGATGGGCAACAAACCGCGGGGATCGTTCTGGATCAATCTCTCGGGTGCGGTGGGCCCGTTGAACGCCGTCGAAGCGCTGGGAGTGGCCATGCAGAACCCCGTCGGCAAGCCCACGCTGGAGATTCGCTCTGTCCGGCTGGCTAAAGAAGACCCTGGGGATGAAGTTCTGGAACCGAAGCCGCTGGTGGACGAGTTCGGGCAGTGGATTCCCGCGGACTGGCCCGGCAAGGCAACTACGTTCGAGCAACTCAAGCGAGCCTGGGCCGCGGAGGAAGAAGCGTTGCGGCCCGGCGATTTCGACTACTGCCGCTACGGCGGTTACCGCGGCACGAAGGCCAAGGCGACGGGCTTCTTCCGCGTCGAGCAGATCGACGGCAAGTGGTGGTTCATCGATCCGGACGGGCACCTGTTCTTCTCGACCGGTTCGGATGGCATTGGGACTGGGGCCGGCACACGCACCGAGGGCCGCGAGGCGGTCTTCGCCGCGCTGCCTCCGGCGGATCTGAGGCTTCCCAGCCGGCCCGGAGTCCGCTTCCCGCAGGCGTCCTTCTATACCTGGAATCTGCTGCGGCGCTTCGGCCCGGACTGGAGCCAGAAGTGGCTCGATCTGACGATCCGGCGGATGGAGGCCTGGGGCCTGAACACCATCGCCAACTGGTCCGACGCGCGGCTGGGCGCTGCGCAGCGGAAGGCCTACGTGGCGACGCTGCGGGGCTGGATGATGGAGACCGCTCCCATGGGGCTGCCCGACGCGTATTCGCCGGAATGGGCGCGCAAGGTGGACGAGGCCGCCGCCCAGCAGTGCGCGCCGCGAAAGGACGACCCCTTCCTGCTGGGCTACTTCGTCGCCAACGAGCCGCCGTGGCCCGGGCGGGAACTGCTCCTGGCGGACATGATTTTGGAAGGACCCGAGACCGCGACCAAGCGCGAGATGAAAGCGTTCCTGGGCGAAGGCGACTCCCCGGAACGCCGCCGGGCTTTCATCCTCCGCACGTTCGAGAAATCGCTCGAAGTGATCAATGCGGCCATTCGCAAGCACGACCCCAACCATCTGAACTTGGGCATCCGGTTCGGGGGAAGGCCTGCGGAAGAAATCATTCGGGCGGCGCGCGTCTTCGATGTTTACAGTCACAACATCTATGACTACGTCCCTGACCCCGGACTACTGGAGCGGATCTACAAGCTCACCGGGCACCCGATCATCATCGGAGAGTTTCACTTCGGCACGCCCGGCCGGGGGTTGGCCCCCGGACTGCGGCAGACGCGGAACCAGGAAGAGCGCGGTGCAGCCTACCGCTACTACGTCGAGAATGCCGCGGCGCATCCCGCCCTGATCGGGACGCACTGGTTCCAGTGGCTGGACCAGCCGTCCACCGGGCGCATGGACGGCGAGAACTACAACATCGGGTTTCTGGATGTCACCGATCGCCCCTACCCCGAGCTGGTGGAAGCGGCCAAGGCGACCCACAAGCGCCTGCTGGCCGTGCACTCGGGCAAGGAGCCGCCGGTGAGCCGGAAGGCGGAGATACGATGATTCCAGAGCACCTGGGAGGAGACCTTTCATGATTCGTGAGCGAGCACGTTTATTGCTGGTTCTGTTCATGGGCGCGGCGCTGTTGTGTCCTTTTCTCCTTTGTGCCGCCGAAACTTCGACGGTCAAGGTCCGGACAGAAGACATCGTCATCCCGACTTACTTGGCCGGTCCACCCGAACCCAATCCGATGTTCTATTTCGGGCGGGCGTCCCAGGGCGCGGAGGGCCGGGTCTACCCTTATCCGCTCTACGACATCCTCACCAACCGGAAGGTGGCCAAGACGTACAAGATGGTCTACCTGGAGAACGAGTACGTCCGCATCGGCATATTGCCCGAGGTCGGCGGCCGCGTCTTCGAAGGGCTCGATAAGACCAACAACTATGATTTCTTCTACCGCCAGCACGTTATCAAGCCCGCGCTGATCGGCTTGATCGGGGCCTGGATCTCCGGCGGTATCGAGTGGAACATCCCGCATCACCACCGCGCCAGCACCTTCATCCCGGTGCAACACCGCATCGAGGAGAACGCCGACGGCAGCAAGACCGTCTGGGTGGGCGAGCTGGAGGTGCGCCACCGCATGCGCTGGGCCGTGGGCTACACGCTGCGGCCCGGCAAGGCGTACCTGGAGGCCAAGTTGCGGATCCTGAACCGCACGCCGGTGGTCAACACCATGCTCTGTTTTGCCAACGTGGCGGTTCATGCGAACGAGAACTACCAGGTCATCTTCCCGCCGAGCACGCAGTACGGCACGCATCATCACAAGCGCGAGTTCACCGCCTGGCCCATCTCCAAGGGACGCTACGGCGGGGCCGACTTCAGCCCGGGCGTGGATGTGAGCTGGTACAAGAATCACATCTCGTCGAACTCGATTTTTGCCTGGAACTACGAAGACGACTTCCTGGCCGGCTATGACCACGGCAAGAAGGCCGGGACGCTGAGCGTCGCCGATCACAACGTTGTTCCGGGCAAGAAACTGTGGACCTGGGGCAACGGCCCACGTGGCCGCATGTGGGACAAGATCCTCACCGACGAGGACGGTCCCTACATCGAGCTTATGGTCGGCGCTTACTCGGACAACCAGCCGGACTACAGTTGGCTCCAGCCCTACGAGGCCAAATCGTTCGAGATGTACTGGTATCCGTTCCGCGACATAGGCGGGGTGAAGAACGCCAACCTGGATGCGGCGGTCAATCTCGAGGTCGCCGATGGCAAAGCGCGCCTGGGCTTCTACACCCCCTCGGCGCACCCGGCGGCGACGGTCTTGCTGAAGGCCGGGGACAAAGTTCTGTTTGAGGAGACGGTCTCGATCAACCCAGGCAAGCCCTACACCAAGCAGGTTGCGATCCCGGCCGGCGTGGATGAGCATGATCTGCGCGCGTCGCTTTTGGTGGGGCGCAGGGAACTCGTCGCTTACTCGCCGATTCGCCTGACGCCCTATCCGATGCCGAAAGCGGTCGAGGCGCCCCCGCCGCCCCAGGACATTAAGACCAACGAGGAGCTTTACCTCACCGGCTTGCGGATCCAGCAGTTCCACAGCCCGACCCTGGACGCGGAGCCGTACTGGGAAGAGGCTTTGCGGCGCGACCCGGGCGACGTGCGGGTCAACACCGCCTGGGGCATCAACTGTTTCAAGAAGGCGCGCTTTGCGGACGCCGAGCGGCTCCTCCGCAAGGCGCTGGAGCGGGCCACCGACAAGTACACCACCCCCAAGGACGCCGAGGCGATCTATTACCTCGGGCTTGCTCTGAAGGCGCAAGGCAAGTACGAGGCGGCCTTCAAGCAGTTCTACCTGGCCACCTGGAACATGGCCTGGCGAGCTGCGGGGTATTACTCCCTGGCGGAGATCGCCACCCTGCGAGGCGATATGGCCGCCGCCCTCAACTTCGCGGACCGGTCGCTGGAGGCCAACGCCCTGAACGTCCGCGCGCTGACTCTGAAGGCCGCCGTCCTGCGGCACCTGGGGCGCCCGCAGGAAGCGCTCACCGTGCTGGCCACGGCCTTTCGCAAGACCGACCCGCTGGACGTGCGCCTGATGGCGGAGCGCTGGCTGGCGTCCCAGAGCCCCGCCCTCGAGAAGGAGATGGCCGCCACGATGAACGCCCATCCCGCCACGGCTGCGGAGACGGCTGCCGAGTACTTGAACGCCGGCCTGTGGAAGGATGGCACGGCGGTGCTATCTGAGGCGGTCGCTGCGGCTCCGGACAAGTCCAAGATTTCGCCGCTGGTCTACTACTATCTGGGCTACTTCGCCGAGAAGCTGGGACAGGGGCAGAAAGCCGCGGAATACTATCAGCTCGCTCAGAAGATGCCGCCGGACTACGTTTTTCCCTTCCAGTACGAGGTGATCGATGTGCTCGTTCAGGCCATGAAGGCCAACCCGCGCGACGCGCGCGCTCCGTACTACCTCGGCAACCTGCTTTTCGACTGGCAGCCGGATGAGGCGGTCAGGCTGTGGGAAAAGTCCGTCTCGCTCGACGACTCCTTCCCCATCGTGCACCGCAACCTGGGTATCGCCTACTCGCGATCGAAAACCGGGAGCGACCTCAACAAGGCCATCGCCAGCCTGGAGAAGGCGGTTTCGCTCGAGCGCAAGTATCCGCTCCATTTCGCCGAACTGGACACCCTGTACGAGGCGGCGGGAGCGCCTCCCGAGAAACGGCTGGCGGTCCTGGAGCGGAACCACGGCGTAGTCGCGGAGCGGGACGATTCGTTGGCGCGCGAGGTGGGACTCAAGGTGACGCTGGGCAACTACGACGACGCCATCAAACTGATGACCGGTCGCCGGTTCGCGGTCTGGGAGGGCGGCTCGCTCAACGTGGCCGACGACTGGACCGACGCCCACATACTGCGCGGCCATCAGCGCTTTGACGCCAAACGTTATCGTGAGGCTCTGGCCGATTACCAGACGGCCACGGCGATTCCGGACAACCTGCCTGCGGAGATGCGGTTCGGCGGCGGCCGCGATGCGGAGACCGCTTACTGGATCGGAAACGCCTATGAAGTCTTGGGCGACCTGGAACAGGCCAGGCAGTTTTGGCAGAAAGCGACCGCGGGTGATGCGTCGCGACTCCGCCGGCCCGGCGCACCCGGCGGCGGATTCCCTGGTGTCCTGGCGATCAGTGGTGGCGCGCAGAGCTACTACCAGGCACGGGCGCTCGAGAAGCTCGGCCAGAGCGACAAAGCCCAGGCGCTCTTCCAGAACTTGGTGAAATCCGGCGCCCAAATGCTCCAGCAGGCCTCCGCGAAGATCGACTTCTTCGCCTCTTTCGGCGAGCAGCAATCCCAGCGCAGCCGGCTGGCCAATGCGCACTACATCGCCGGCCTCGGCTACCTCGGGCTCAACGAAAAGGAGAAAGCGCGGCAGGAATTCACCCAGGCTCTCCAGTTCAGTCCCGACCACCTGGGCGCCCGAACCAGCGTGGCCCGGCTCGGCCACTGAGAATCCCCCGGCCTGGGGCTACGCCGGCCAGCTTTTCCAGACCGGCATTCCCGGGACGAGCACGGGGCCGGCTTCAGTCGAACTCAAACTCGGCGTCGCGCCTGAACCAAAGGCGCAGCAGCCGCTGCATGCCGGAGCCCCGCAGCAGGCGCGCCCCGCCCTCGAAGAAACGCACCACCCGAGGAACGTCGCCGTTCCAGAGCTCTGAGATCGGCACGATCTCATCCGAGAACCTGTGGCAATGCACGCGGTCATCCCAGCGCTCACGGCCCGCAAGGTCGGGGAAGTCTCCCATGATGTCGCAGATGGCCCGGATGATGCGGACTGCCCGGGGATGCCGGTAGTGGTCTAGGAACACGATCTCGCTCGCGCCCTGGCGGACCTCCTGGATGAATTCCGAGAGGGAAGAAGCGTTCGTCAGGTTGATGACGGAATTGGGTTCGCAGCCGTGGCGGTCTCCGCCTGCGACCAGCGTGCGGCCCGAAGCACGGGCCATCTCCGTCACCGCCCGGTTCTCGGCCCATGGGCGCAGGCCGTTGAGTTCCAGCGCATGAACATTGCCGCCAGCCTCCGCCAGAAGCTCTGCCAGCGCGGCGCGGTGTCTGTCCGAGCCGACATCCGCCTGGTCCCACAGCGGGTGATTCAGGACTACCAGGGTCTCCTCGAGGCCGCCCAGCATGTCGAGCAACTCCCGCCGGAGGGGGGACGAGGGCGACCTGGTGTAGGAGTCCAGCCCGGCCACGATCGAGTGCGCACTCCGCGGGGGAAGGTTGTGAATGCCGAGGTGGAAGTAGGTGGACGGAAGCGGCACGGTCCATTCCACCGACAGAGGTACGTCGTCGGCGCTGCCCGAGGCGTGGAGACGGAGGCCGGCCTCGATGTTGTCGTGGTCGCTAAGCGAGACCAACGCGCGGATCGCGAACAGGTCTTCGATCTGCCGCCTCTCCAGGTCAAGGGCCTCGCGCCCCGGCAGGGGTGGGGTGAAGTAGCCGCGCCGGTAGTCCAGATCCCGGCCCGTTTTCTGTTTGTATCGCCGCGCGACCCGCTCGAGCTCTCGGGCCAGGGCCGGAATGTGTGCGGCCAAGCGGGGAATGAAAACCAGGCTCTCCCGGGAGTGCATGGTGTGGCTGTGCAGAGACACCCCGGTTCGCAAGCGCTGGCACAGCCGCCGGTCCCGCCAAAGCAACCGGATGTTCGTTCCGTTCACTGCCGGGCCTCCCCGATCGCTACTCGGCGAATGATGGGGTAGAAGCGGGCGCCCACCGCGCAAGTCGCAAGGCTGATGAGGCAACCCGCCAGTCCGTCCACTGCGTAGTGATACCGGGCGTAGACGGTGGTGACCGCGACCGAACCCGCAAGCCCCGCCATGGTCCAGCCCATGCGCCGGCGTTCAGGCACTGCCAACAGCATGGCGAAGGCGGCGGAGAAGGCCACGGTGACGTGCCCGCTCGGAAAGACGCTGCCACGAATGTCCCAACCGTCCAGCAACCACAGGTTGAGCAGACGGAAGGGAGTGGTGCAAGCCGGCAGGTCCTGTCCCGGAAACAGGATCCTCGGAGCCTCGGAGGGAAACATAGGCAGCAGAACGTAGACAGCAAGGGTTCCGAGCAGGAGCATGAACAGGAACCGGTCCACACGGTCACGCCGGCGGCACAGGTACAGGACCCCGATGGAGACGGGAGGGATGGCGTAAAGCAGCGAGTACGTCAGTTCCAGGAAGAACGGCAGGACGCATCCGAAACACTCGATGGCCGCCTTGCCGCCCCAGGTGTTCAGCAGCAGACGGTCAAGAACGATCCAGGATTGCTCGTGGGTATGGGGGTAGGTTGCGGGAACGAACCAGTCCACCGCCCAGTAGGCCGTCAGGATGAGCGGCGCCGGCAGCCAGTCGCGAACGATGTTGAAGAACCGGGGATGAGCCGTGGCGGCTTCCGCCCGCGCCAGCAGCAAGAGAAAAACCACGCCGGCCAGCGTGAGACCCGCGCGAGGAATCCATATCTCCTGCCGGGCTCCCCAAAAGGGCGAGGCAGACGCGGCGTACAGGAAGTAGGCCAGCAGCAGCCATTCGCTGGGCCGAAGGCGGATCGCTCGCGCACCCGCGTGAGCGGGGCGGATCCAGGATCCGGCAGGCCTATCCGACGCGCCGACTTCAGGGCTTGGACTCGGTGCGCTCGCCATGGCCGGCAGCCTCCCCGCCTGTGTCGTTGGGCCATTTCGTAACCCGATGGATCAACGCCGGGGGCTGATCCGCGTTCACCCGGTATTCGGAGTACTCGACCGTCACGGAGGTCCGGCCGAATATCCGCACATCGGTCTCAGATCTGTTGGAGACGGGGAGCCAGAACTGTCCAAACTTCCGGTACTGGTGCACGAAGGTCGTTTTCTTGATGAAAAACGAGGCATTCTGCGCCGGAGAGCCTTCAATCCGCGCAATTGCGAAATCCTCCGGGTCAATCCAGATGCGCCCGCGGAAGAGATACTTGTCCTGGCGGTTCGGGACCGCCTCGAGCAGGTAATAGACGCGGTCCTGGTACGTCTGTGTCCCCGCGAGATGGAAGGCGTAGTTCGCCGTTGTGATCTCGGTGGCGCCGCGGTTTTTCTCGCTCGCGGTATCCAGTTCTGCCTGGATCAACCTCCGCAGGACACGTCTCCTGATGATGCCGGAACCTTTTTCAGAAACGATCTCAAACGCCTTCTGGTGGGGCGGCTGGAAGGTCATGCGGACCCTGATCTCGGCGCTGGTTCCGAAGCGCTTGTTCTCCAGCGCATAAAGCCGCTGGGAAGAGTAGTTCTTCAAGGCCGCGGTTCTGGCACGGTCTGCTTCCATCATCCGGGAGACCAGCTCTTCGAGATCCAGCGGCTTGGGGGTGGCAACAGAAGTCACCTGGCCACGCGCGATGGCCGGTGCGAGGAACGCCAGCAAGACGGCTGCGACGAGGCGGCCCGTGGTCATCAGTTCTCGTAAGTATACTTCAGCCGGGACTGCCATTTCGACTTCCCGGCAGGCCCCAGTATGCCAGCGACCCGGCTCGCTTTGGGCCATTCCAGGCCCTCCTTCGGCGTGAATCCCCGGGCAGGAAGGTGTGAAAAAATCGCCAAGGCTTGGTGGACCTGGTGGGAGTCGAACCCACGACCTCTTCAATGCCATTGAAGCGCGCTCCCAACTGCGCCACAGGCCCGGGTGTTGCTTTCACCACTATAACATACGGCGCACCTTGTAGTAGGATGGCAAGGCAATGCCCTCCGGAGCGGAGTTGTTTGTCGATGCCCTCCAGCAGCTTGGCCTGACGCCGATCTTCACCCTGGTGGGCGACCACCTGAACGAAGTTTTGCTCGAGGCCGCCCGGCGCAAGCTGCGCATCTTCGACATGCGCCACGAATCCGGGGTGACGCACGCCGCCGACGTGTGGGCGCGGCTCAAGCGGCGTCCGGCCCTGGCCCTGGTCACCGGGGGACCGGGACACACGAACTCCCTGACCGGCATCGCCACGGCCAACCTGGCGGGCAGTCCCCTGATCGCCGTCAGCGGCAGCCGCGCCGCCGCGCAGGCCCAGCGCCAGGCTTTCCAGGACATTGACCAGCTCAGCATGGCCCGCCCCGCGGTCAAGTGGGCGGCCGAGCCGGCGAGCGCCGCCGAGATCCCCTTCTACCTCGGCCGCGCCTATGCCGAGGCGGTGGCCGGCCGCATGGGCGCGGTCCACCTCACCATCCCGGTGGACCTCTTCCGCACCACGGCGCCGGGGCCGGCGGTGGTTCCGACTCCCTTCGTTGCCGCACCTCAGCCGGACGGAAGCGAGGTCGAGCGGGCGCTGGCGCTGCTCGAGGCCGCCGAGCGGCCCGTGGTCATCGCCGGCAGCGGCATCTGGTGGGCGCGCGCGGAGGAGGAACTGCGGCAGTTCATCGAGCAGACTTCGCTGCCGCTCTACACCATCACCATGGCGCGGGGCCTGATCCCGGATGACCATCCGCTGGCGCTGGGCTATGCCGACCCGGCCATGAACGGCGCCGTCTTGGCGGCTTTCCGCGAGGCCGATCTCTTCCTGATCCTGGGCAAGCGCCTCGACTACCGGCTGGCGCTGGGCGGCCCGCGCCTGTTCCCACCGGCGGCGAAGTTCATTCAGGTTGACATACACCCGCAGGAACTGGGCATGAACCGGCGGCTGGAGGTGGGCATCTGCGCGGACGTCAAAGCGACGTTGCAGGCCTTTCTGGCCTCGCTAGGGAGCCAAAGCTGGCCGCCGCGCGCGTGGCTGGAGCGCCTGCGGGCCCTGCGGCGCCAGTGGGAAGAGCACTTGGCCGAGGTGGCACAAGACCGCGGCGCACCGATGCACCCGGCCGCGTTCCACCTGGAGCTGAAGAAAGCGCTACCCCCGGGAACCCTGTTCTCCTGGGACGGGGCGGACTTCGCCCACTGGGGCCGCGCCGTGATCCCAGCTCTCATCCCCGGAGGTTGGGTGAGATTGGGGCCGCTGGGGACCATCGGTGCGGGCCTGCCCAACGCCCTGGCCCTGCAACTGGCCAATCCCGGCCAGCCCGTGGCCCTGATCACCGGCGACGGCTCGCTGGGCTTCTACATCGCCGAACTGGATACCGCCGTGCGCCACGGCCTGCCCATCGTCATCATCGTGGGCAACGACGCTTGCTGGGGCCTGGAGCGGCACCTCCAACTGGCGGCCACCGGCGGCCAGGGGACCGTGGCCTGCGACCTCCGCGCGACCCGCTACGACCTGGTCATGAAGGGCTTCGGCGGCGACGGCGAGAACATCTCCTCACTGGAGCAAATACGCCCGGCCATCGAGCGGGCCTTCTCCGCAGGCAAGCCTTACCTGGTGAACGCGCTCATCCGCGGCGTGCGCTCGCCGTTCACCGAGTGGCAGATTGCGGGGAAGAGGTGACCGCGCGCTGGGCTGCTATAATCGTGTACGTGACGTTCCGCGTGGTCATCGAGTACGACCCGGAGACCGACAGCTACTCCGCGGTCTGCCCCGAGCTTCCGGGTTGCGTCAGCGCCGGCGTCACCGAGGAGGAGGCCCGCCGCAACATCGAGGAAGCCATCCAACTGTATCTCGAACCCGACGACATCGAGATCCCCGAAACCGCCAAGCTCATCGAGGTAACGATTGGCTGACCGCGGCGTCCCGCGGTTGACCGCTGCCCAAGTCGTTGCCATCCTAGCCAGGCATGGCTTCCGCAGGGTTAAGACCTCCGGCGGTCACCAGAAGTGGCGTAATCCCCGTACTCAAGAACGTGTCATCGTTCCGTACCACGCCGGGCGGACGCTGCCACTGGGGACGATGAAGGCCATCATCGAGGGCAGCGGGATTCCTCTCGGAGAGTGGCTCGGATAGCGCATATTCCCCGAGCGTGCCGTCCAAGCCCCTGAGCCACGAAATGGGGATGAGTACGTCTCAGCCGGGGGCCAGACCCAGCCCTGTCCCGTTATCCTGTCAGGGAAGCTCTCGGAAGTTGGGGGGAACCATGGCCAGCCAAAATCTGCGCTTCGAGCGCGAGGACCAGACGGCAGTGCTCACCCTGAATCGCCCCGAGCGCCGCAACGCGCTCTCGGTGGGGTTGATGGAGGAACTCATCCAGTGCCTGGAGGATATCGGCCGCGATCCGGCCATCCGCGCCGTGATCCTGGCCGCTACGGGCAAGGTCTTCTGCTCCGGCCACGATCTGACCGAGATGCTACGCCGGACTGAAGCCGAGTACCGGCGTATCTTCCAGATATGCACAGAGCTGATGCGGAAGCTCCAGACAATTCCGCAGCCGGTCATCGCCCAAGTGCAGGGGATGGCGACGGCCGCCGGGTGCCAGTTGGTGGCCGCCTGCGACCTGGCCGTGGCCTCCGAGCAGGCGTCGTTTGCCACGCCGGGCGTCAGCATCGGCCTGTTCTGCACCACCCCGATGGTGGCCCTGACGCGCGCCATCTCGCGCAAGCGGGCCTTCCAGATGCTGGCCACCGCGGAGGTCATCGACGCGCGTACCGCAGCCGAGTGGGGATTCGTCAACCGCGTTGTGCCGGCCGCTGAACTCGAGGGGGAGACCCGGCGCCTGGCGGCGCGTCTGGCCGAAGCCGCGCCGGCGGTCATGGCGCTTGGCAAGCGGGCCTTCTACGCGCAAATAGACCTCGATCTGGAGAATGCCTACGCCTACGCCCAGGAGGTCATGACGCGGAACGCGCTGACGCCCGACGCACAAGAAGGGACCTCGGCCTTCCTGGAGAAACGCCCGCCTCGGTGGGCGGGGATGTAAGCCTCACGCGATGACACGGCCGGTCCGGCCCAACCTCAAACCGCCTTTCCGGTCAGCCCGAAGTGCCCCGCCGCCTCCAGCAGGCGCCGGTCGTTGGTCCAGATTTCGGTGAAGCCGGCTTCGAGGGCGGTGACGATGTGGATGGCGTCGCCGGCTCGCAGGTAGGCCGCCGGTGGCAGCGCCGCAACCAGCGCCTCCACTCGATACAGGATACGTTCCGACACCGGCAGCAGCACCCAGACTTGGTTGCGCACGTCCTCCAGGAATCTGGCGCGCCACTGGGCCGCCTGGCCCCCGCTGAGCCGCCCCTCGCGGATCTGCCGCTGGAACACGCACGCCAGCTCAGCGATACACAGCAGTGAAGAGTGCAGCCCGGAGGCCCGCCGGGCCAGCCTGCGCACCGCCTTGCCGTCCGGCTCGTTCAAGTAGCACTTGGCTACGTAGGCGGTGTCGAAGTACAGCCTCAAGTCCGGTCCTCTTCCAGGATTCGTCCGCTGTCCAGGGCCACCGGCAGTTTGGCCAGCAGAGCTTCACGGTTGGGCAGGCGGCGGCTGGAGGGCGGAGTCTGCAAGGGGCGCAGCTCGGCGATCGGAACACCCTGCTTCTGGATCACAAAAGCGGCGCCTTCGGCCACTTGCTTGAGGAGGGCACTGGTGTTCAGGTGCAAGTCGCGGACCGAGGCGGTTCTCATGTGTCACATTGTGACACGGTAGAGGCACGCCGTCAAGTTCGCAGCGCCGTGGGATAAGACTCCCGTCTTGTCGCCAGCCGGCAAGTCCGGAGACTTACCCTACCTTCCCCAGCAGCCGTTCCAGCGCCGCGCGAAGACCCGCGCCGTAGCGGGGGTCGGCCAGCGCGAACTCGACGAAAGTCTCGAAGTAGCTGGGGAAGTTGCCGATGTCGTAGCGCCGCTCGCCGGGAGGCAGCTTGAAGCCCAGCACGCGCTTGCCCTCCTCGCACATCAGTTGGATCGCGTTGGTGAGCTGGATCTCGCCTCTCGAGTCGGGCTTGACGCGCCGGATCAGGTCAAAGATCAGCGGCGAGAAAACATAGCGCCCGGCGATGGCCAGGTTGCTGGGAGCGCGCTCGGGCGGAGGCTTCTCGATGAGGTTGACGATGCGGAAGCCCTCTTCACCGCCGTCTTGCGGCTCGACGATGCCGTAGTGGACGGTTTGCTCCGGGGGCACCTCTTCGACGGCGATGACGCAACTGGCGCGCTTGGAGATGAACAGCTCGGCCATGCGCGACACGGCCTGCGAGTTGGCGTGCAAGCCCAGGATCGAGTCGCCCAGGGCCACCACCACGGGCTCCTCGCCGGCGAAGTTCTCCCCGCACAGGACGGCGTCCCCGAGGCCCCGTGGCAGCCTCTGGCGCGTGTAGAAGAAGTGCGCCCGCATTTCCTCGAAGGACAACTCGTCCAGCAGATCGCGCCTGTCGGCGGCGCTCAGGGCGCGCACCAGATCCGGGTCATGATCGAAGTGGTCTTCGATCGAACTCTTGTTGCGGCCGGTGACGAACAGGATCTCCTCGATGCCGTTGGCCACCAGCTCCTCAACCACGTACTGCACGATGGGCTTGCGGGCCACCGGCAGCATCTCCTTGGGCTGGGACTTGGTGGCCGGCAGCAGGCGAGTGCCCTGACCCGCCACGGGAACGATGGCGCTGCGGATCACCCTTTGAATATACCCCGCCGGATGTCCGGGCGAGCGGGGGCAGGCGAGCCGCTACCTCCGCAGCAGCGCCGTGAGCGTCGCCGACGGCGTCCGCGCCCGAGCCACCAGCCGCACGGAGTGAACGTCGCGCACGCCAGGGAAATCCAGCAGCGTGTAGAGGCCCTGTCTCAGAGGACTCTCCTGAAACTCCACCACCTGCACGGCTCCGTTGCCGAACTGAACCTCGGCGAAATCGATCTGCACGCGGCCGTCTACGCGGAGGTACAGCGCTTCTCCCCGGTTGTGGACGTTGAGCGTGGTGTCCACCCAGTCCTCACGCGCACGCAGCGTCTCGCTGTCCTCCCATACCAGCCGGTCGCGCGGGGGCAGCGGCGCCACAGCGTGCCTCCAGACCACGGGGGCTGCGTAGACCACCGGACCCTTCACCACCACTGCCGCCGGCCGTGCGGGGCGCACTACCACCGCGCGTGCGGGCCGCCGCAGCGGGTGGCCCGGCCCCAGCCGGACCTTCACGCGCACGTCCGCCGCCGCCCACGGACACAACACAAGAGCTGCTAGCACGCACCCTGCCACCAGATTCCTGTCTACCATTGCCTGACTCCTCGCGCTTGGTTTGACTGCTGGCCCGGAGTTCCCCGCTAGTGTCCTGTCTCGCAAGTCTCTTGATGCACTCCAGCCTCGTGGCGCAGGCGGTTTCGCCTGCGGCGCGACAGGCTGAAGGCCTGTCCCACGAGGCAACATTGTCAAGGTATCTGCGAGACAGGACACTAGCGGGTCTCCTGGTCGATAGGAGAGTAGCACAGATCGCTGCGGTCTGCGGCTCAGGCGTTTCCCTGAGACGCTGTGCCATGATGAACAAGCGGCCTAGGCTTAGGCCAGCGCCATGATCCAACTCGCCCAAGTCTCGAAGGTCTTCGACGGCAGGCGCAAGGTCACCGCGCTGGAGGGAATCAACCTGGAGATCGGGCGCGGAGAGCTGGTCTCCATTGTGGGGCCGTCGGGTTCGGGCAAGTCCACGCTGCTCAACCTGATCGGCGGGCTGGACCGGCCCAGCGCGGGGGAGATCCGCATCGAGGGGCGCGCCCTCAACACGCTCGATGACGACGAGTTGACGCGCGTCCGTCGCGACAAGATCGGTTTCATCTTCCAGTTCTTCAACCTGCTGCCGAGCCTCTCCTGCCTGGAGAACGTGGCGCTCCCCCTGCACCTGCGCGGCTGGCGGCGGCGACGGGCCACCGAACGCGCGCGCGAGCTAGTCGAACTAGTCGGACTGGGCCAGCGTCTCGAACATCTGCCCGAAGAACTCTCCGGCGGCGAGCGGCAGCGGGTAGCCATCGCCCGGGCCCTGGCGGTCTATCCCCCCATCGTGCTGGCCGACGAGCCTACCGGCAACCTCGACAGCCAGACCGGCGCGGAGATCCTCGCGCTGGTTCACGACCTTCACGCCCGGCTCGGCGCCACCATTCTCATCGTCACCCACGACGCCAGCGTGGCCGAGAGCTGCCCGCGCAACCTCGAGTTGCGCGACGGCCGCATCGTAGGGGACCATCGGCGGTGATCCTGCTGCGCCTGCTGAGCTGGCCCTACCTGCGCAAGCACGTGTTGCGCTGGATGCTCACTCTGGCCGGCATCGCCCTGGGAGCGGCGGTCTTCGTGGCCACGCACGCCGCCAACCAGTCGGTGCGGGCGGCCTTCGAGCGCACCGTGGAAGACATCGCCGGCGCCACCCAGCTCCAGGTCTCGGCCGGGGGCTTCGGTTTCCCGGAGGAGGTCCTGGAGCGCGTCCAGTCTTTGCGGGAGGTCCGCGCCGCGGTCCCGGTCATCGAGGCGGTCATCGACACCGGTCTGAAGGGCCAGGGCAACCTCTACCTGCTGGGCGTGGACCTTACCGGCGACCGCAGCCTGCGCCGCTACGAGCTGGAAAGCGGCGAGGAGGCGGTGATTGACGATCCGCTGGTGTTTCTGGCCCAGCCGGATTCCATCATGCTGACCCGCGAGTTCGCCGGGCGCAACGAGCTTCAGATCGGCAGCCGCATTCGCCTGGGCGGCATGGAAGGCGAGAAGTGGTTCACCGTGCGCGGCATTATGCGGCCCGAGGGGATGGGGAAGGCCTTCGGCGGCAACCTGGCGGTCATGGACATCTACGCCGTCCAGAAGATGTTCGGCCGAGGGCGCCGGTTCGACCGCATCGACGTGGCGGTCGAGGACGGCGTCACGGTTGGGCAATGCCAGGCCGCTTTGCGGAGAGTGCTGGAACCGGGTTTCGAGGTGGAGCCGCCCTCGGCGCGCGGCCAGCACTTCGAGTCCATGCTCCAGGCATTCGGGGTGACCGTGAACATCTCCAGCCTCTTCGCGCTGCTGATCGGGATGTTCATGATCTACAACTGCTTTGCCATTGCGGTGACCCAGCGGCGCGCCGAAATCGGCGTGTTGCGGGCTCTGGGCGCTACGCGCGGGCAGATCCGCGGCCTGTTCCTCGGCGAGAGCGCGGTGGCGGGAGTGATCGGCTCGCTGGCGGGAGTGGCGGCGGGCCTGCTGATGGCGCGGGCCGGGACGGCCTACATCGCCCGCCTCACCCAGGAGGTGTACGGCGTGGTCCAGAACGTCGAGCAAGTCAGCGTGCCGCCGGGCCTGCTGGCGGGCGCGGTGATCCTGGGCGTGGTAGCCAGCATGATCTCCGCCTGGATCCCAGCTCGCAACGCTGCGCGGGTCGATCCCGTGCAGGCCCTACAGAAGGGGAAATACCAGGTATTGACGGCAGGTGAGAACCGCCTGCGCCGCGTTGCGGCCGGGGCGACGGCGAGCATCTCGGCCGCCTGCCTGGCTTTCGGCCGGGCCGATTGGGTCTTCTACGGGGGCTACATCCTAATGGCGCTCGCGGCGCTGCTGCTGGCGCCCACGCTCGCGCTGTGGCTGGCGCGCCTGCTGCGGCCTGTGCTGCGCTGGCTCCGCCCGGTGGAAGGGGCGCTGGCGGCCGACAGCCTGCTCCAGGCCCCGCGGCGCACCTCGGCCACGGTTTCCGCGCTCATGCTGGCCCTGGCCCTGGTAGTGGGCTTCGGCGGCGTGAGCGGCTCCATCCACGCCTCCGTCATGGACTGGCTCGACACCGCGCTCAACCCGGATCTGTTTGTCACGCCCACCGAGAACCTCGCCAACCGCACCTTCACCTTCCCAGCGGAGATGGGTCCGGAAGTGGAGCGCCTCGAGGGCGTCCGGGAGGTTCAACTGGTCCGCAGCGCGCGGGTGCTGTATCGCAAGACCCCGGTGACGCTGTATTCGCTCGAGATGGCCAAGCTGTGGCACACCTCGCGGCGCAGGACGCTGGTGGGCGACGCCGGCCAGGCCCACCGCCTGGTCGCAGAGGGTCGCGGCGTCATCGTCTCTGATTCTTTCGCCCGCCTGCGGGGAGTCAGCTACGGAGAGATCGTCGAGCTGCCGACGCCCCAGGGCTGGCTGCGCTTGCCGGTGGTCGGCATCACCCGCGACTACTCGGACCAGCAGGGCAGTGTCGCGCTCGATCGTTCCGTCTACGAGCGGTGGTGGAGAGACTCGAGCATCAACGTGATCCGCGTGTACCTCAAGCCCGGCGCTTCGCCCGCCGCCGTCCAGCAGCGGATCCAGGATCGCTTCGCCGGTCAGCGGCGGCTGCTGGTGCTCTCCAACCAGGAGGTGCGGCAGAACATCCTGCGCCTGACCGACCAGTGGTTCGCCATGAGTTACAGCCAGACTGCCGTGGCCATCGCCGTGGCCGTGCTGGGCATCGTCAACACGCTGGTCGTCTCGATCATGGACCGGCGGCGCGAGCTGGGCGTGTTGCAGGCCGTGGGCGGGTTGCGCCGCCAGGTGCGGCACACGGTGTGGATGGAGGCGCTGGCCATCGGCGCCATCGGCCTGGTGCTGGGGCTGGCGCTGGGCGCCGTGAACCTGCTGTACGCCTCGGAGAATGTCTTCCGCATAGCCGGCTTGCGGTTGGACTACCGATTCCCAGTCGGGTTGTCGCTGCTGCTGATTCCCCTGATCCTGGGGGCCGCCTGGGTCGCGGCGCTGGGTCCGGCGCGCGCGGCCGTCCGGGCCCGGCTGGTGGAGGCGCTGGAGTATGAGTAGATTGCTGGCCGCTGTGCTGCTGGCTGGCGCCGTCGCGTGGACCGAAGACGCCCGCAGGATCGTCGAAGAGGTCCAGCGGCGTTCGCGCGCCAACTCGGAGCGCTACGAGGGCACGCTGCGCGTGATCAATGCCCGTGGCCGGGTCACCGAGAAACGCTGGCGCTATGACCGCCTAGGTTCCCACGGTTCCTCGAAGGCCGTGCTGCGCTTCACGGCGCCCGCCGAGGTCCGGGGCGTGGCCCTGCTGATCCTCAACCACCCGGAGCGGTCTTCCGACCAGTGGATGTGGACCCCCGCGCTCCAGCGCGAGCGGCGCATCGCCCTCCAGGACCGCCGCACCCGCTTCTTCGGCACTGACTTCAGCTTCGAGGATCTCGAGGAGCGCGATGTCGCACAATACGACTACCACCTGGAGGGCGAGGAGGCGCTGGAGGGGGTGGCTTGCTGGCGCATCGAGGCCCGGCCCAGGCAAAGCAAGATCTCGCAATACGACCGTTCGCTCCTCTGGGTGCGAAAGGACCACTACGTCTACTGGCGTATCGAGAACTACACCCGGGGCAGCCCGGCGCGGCGGGTCACCTACGCCGATCTTGAGAACGTGCAAGGCATCTGGACCGCCCGTACCATCGAGATGGCGGACCTGCGCCAGAACAGTCGCACCGTCCTCAGGCTCGACAAACTCGAATACAACGTGCCGCTGAAAGATGAGGCGTTCACTCTACAGGCGCTGCGGGTGGAGTAGCGCGGTCCTGCTGCTGGGGGCGCTGCCCGCCGTCGGCCAGGTTCTCACGCAGCGCGGTTTCTTCGAGACGCGTCTGGTGGCCTACCCGCAGACCGCCCCCGGCGACCGCGGGCGCGGCGTCGCCGACGCGCTCCTGCGCTACGAAGCCACCTGGAAGCCGCTGCCGCGCTGGCGCTTCGCCGGCGACTTCGACGCGCGCGCCGACACCCACCGCCAGGTCGAGCGCGCCGGGGGCCTCTCCTGGCAGGACCGCGAGATTCGCCGGCCCGCCTTCGCGGTGCGCCGCCTGAGCGCCATGTACCGCCGCGGGCCGCTCGCTTTCGAGATCGGCAAGCAGTTTATCCGCTGGGGCAAGACCGACATCCTCAACCCCACCGACCGGTTCGCCCCGCGCGACTACCTGGAGGTCGTGGACAACGACTTCCTCGGGGTGACCGCGGCGCGGCTGACCGTCGAGAAAGGCAACGACACATTGGACCTGGTCTGGCAGCCGCGCTTCACCCCCAGCCGCCTGCCGTTGCTCAGCCAGCGCTGGGCCGTTCTGCCGGAGGTCTCCATCCGCGACGCGGGCGCGCATTATCCGGGGCGATCGCAGTTCGGCGCGCGCTGGAACCGCGTGGGTGCGGGTTTCGAGTACTCGTTCTCCTTCTTCGACGGCTTCCACCACCTGCCCCTGCTCGAACCGGAGGTGGAACTGAGCCCGTTCCGCGTCAACGTGACGCGGGTCTATCCCCGCCTGCGCATGTGTGGCGCCGATGCGGCGGTTCCCCTCAAGTGGCTCACGGTGAAGGCCGAGGCCGCCTGGTTCACTTCCGCCACGCCGCAGGCCGATGAGTACGTGCTTTACGTGATCCAGTTCGAGCGCCAGGCGGGTGAATGGTTCTTCGTGGGAGGGTACGCCGGCCAAGCCGTCACCGCCGCCCGCCGCCCCGTATTCGACTTCGCGCCCGACCGCGGCCTGGCCCGCGCCGTGCTCGTCTATGCCGGCTACACGATCGACGCCAACCGCAGCCTGGCTCTCGAAGCCGCTATCCGGCAGAACGGCAAAGGCGCCTGGCTCCGCTTCGAGTACTCACACGCCCTGGGCAGCCACTGGCGCGCCACGGCTGCCGCCAGCCTGATTCGGGGCTCGGCAGAGGATTTCCTGGGCCAATACCACCGCAATTCTCACGCTGGTCTGACGCTGCGCTATAGCTTCTGATCAGGCCGGCCGATCCGGCTTTCGCCTTCCGCGCCCACGTGCGCGGGCGCCGCCGGCTACGGTAGTTCCCGCACGCGGATGTTGCGGAACTCGACCCGCGTGCCGTGTCCCAGAAAGCCGATGTGGCCCGAGGCGCGCGACAAGCCTGGGTGCCGTTTCAGCACCTCGGGCTCCTTGACGATATCCAGGTCGGCGTCCAGGATGATCACGCCGTTGAGCTTGACCCGGATGCGGCGGCCGTCGGCAGTAATCTCTTCCTCATTCCACTCTCCGGCGGGCTTGAGATAGCCGGTGCGGGCCGGGATCACGTCGTAGATCGAACCGTGGTGCTGCTCGGGTTTAATCGAGCTCTTGTAGCGCGGATGCTGGTCGTCGAGGATCTGGATCTCCATTCCCTTGTAAGCGGTGTCTCCTTCCAGCGGCGCCCGGATTCCCGCGCCGTTGTTGCCGCCCGGTTCCATCAGGAACTCGAAGCGCAGAACAAAGTTCGCGTAGTCCTTCTCGGTGTACAGGTTGCCCCCGCCGTCGGCGGGGCAGACCAGTTTGCCGGCTTCGACGACGTAGCCGGGACCTCGTCCCCCAAACAGCGTCCAGCCGTCGAGGGTCTTGCCATCAAACAGTGGGTGAAAGCCGGGCTCCTGGGCACAGCCCAGCGCCGGCAGCAGACAAAGCCAGGCAGAGACAATCAGGCGTCCCATACGCGGGAATGATAGCATGGTGTACACTGGTTGGTGTTGGAGGTGTGTCTTCTCGAGTCGCTGGCTCACGGTACTGGCGCCGGGCAGCCTAGCGCTGGCGCTCCGCCAGACGTCTGCGGCGCTCTTCTGGCTGGTCTTCCCGGAGGGCTGCCGGATCTGCGGGCGGCGCCTGGACGAGGTGAGCCGCATACCGGTGTGCGCTGATTGCCTGTCGGCTCCCCGGCCGCTGGAAGCCGAGCATTTCTGCGTTTCGTGCCGCACGCCGTTTCAGAACCGCTTTCCTCTGGATGAGCAAGGCCGGTGCCCGGCTTGCCGGCTGGGTTTGAGGGGGTTTGACGCCGCTTACTCCTTCGGCGCTTACGAGGGCGTGCTGCGGCAGTTGATCCACCTGTTTAAGTACGCCCGCATCCGGCCCCTGGCGCGGCCCCTGGGCGAGTACCTGGCGGCTGCGCTTCCGCGCGACCAGCGCTTCGAGTTGATCGTGCCGGTGCCGCTGCACTGGAGGCGACGCCTGGCGCGTGGCTTCAATCAGGCCGCCCTGCTGGCGGCCGCCGTGGCCAGGCGCTATGGCGTTGCGGTGGCGCCCGCGCTGCGCCGGCGACGCCGCACGCCGAGCCAGGCCGGATTGAGCAATGCCCAGCGGCGCGCCAACGTGGCGGGCGCCTTCGTGGCGCGCCGGAAGCAGGACCTCGCCGGCCGCCGCGTGCTGCTGGTGGACGACGTGATGACCACCGGCGCAACCGCCAGCGCTTGCGCCGCTGCCCTGAAGCGCGCCGGGGCCAGCCACGTGGCCGTCCTCACCCTGGCCCGCGCGGACCGGCGCGCTCCGGTCGGAGTGCTCCAGGACGGGCGCCCGATGAGCCGGGAGGTGGCCTGATGCCCGCCCGCAACGGCCTGCAAAAACCGGTCCTGGTGCTCAACGCCAGCTACGAGCCGATCAACATCTGCGCCGCCCGGCGGGCGCTGGTGCTGGTCATGAAGGGGACCGCGGCCCCCGAGGAGTTCATGCCCTTGCTGGTTCGCTCCACGCGCACCGCCCACAAGCTGCCTTCGGTCATCCGGCTACTGGGCTACCGGCGCATCCCGCACCAGACCCGCGCCCTTTCCCGCAAGAACATCCTGATGCGCGACCGCTACACCTGCCAGTATTGCGGGCGCACCCTGCCTTCGGCGGAACTCACGCTGGATCACGTGATCCCGCGCTCGCGCTCCGGCGAGACGGCCTGGGAGAACCTGGTGGCCTGCTGCCACGCCTGCAACAACCAAAAGGGCAACCAGACTCCGGAGGAGACGGGCATGAAACTGGTCCGCCAGCCGCGCCCCTTCACCCTGCACACCAGCCGGCACCTGATGCGGCAGTTGGCGCACGGGGACTACCATTGGGAGAAGTATCTGTTCTATTGACCGCGCGCTTACGCGCGCAGCTTGGCCAGGGGTATCACGCGCTCTTTCCGGGCCGCGACCCGGGGTCCCCAACCGGGCCGTTACGGCCCGGTTGGGGAGGGAGCGGTTGTTGGGGGCGGTGCCGCGGGCGCCTTGCCCTTGGTCTTCAGCGGGCTGATGATGCAGTGGAAGAAACGGCCCTCCAGGCGCGGTTCTCCTTCCACCTGGCCGTAGGCGGCCAGATCCTGGGCGAAGCGCAGCAGCAGCTTCCTTCCCAGGTCCACGTGGGCGATCTCCCGTCCCCGGAACTGCACCACGGCCTTGACCCGGTTGCCTTCCTGGAGGAAACGGACGGCGTGGTTCTTCTTGAACTGGTAGTCGTGCTCCTTGGTGTTGGGACGGAGCTTCAGTTCCTTGACCTGGATGACGTGCTGCTTCTTCTTGGCTTCCTGCTGCTTCTTCTTCAGCTCGTATTGCCACTGTCCGTAATCCATGGCCTTGGCCACCGGCGGCTCGGCGGTGGGCGCCACCAGGATCAAGTCCAGGCCCAGCTCCTGGGCCCTGCGGATAGCGGCGGCCGTGGGCATGATTTCGACAGCACCGTCCGGGAAAACGGCCCGCACCTCGCGGACGCGGATCGCCTCGTTGACGTTCTCCCGGATTCTTGGTCTGCGCGGTGGAAAGTGTCTAGGTGGAAACATGCAGTGGTGTACTCAGCGACCGGTCAGCCCCTTTGCATTCAGATTTGACGAGAAGCACTGGGAGAATTCTAACAGATTTCGGGCGCCGCGCAACATCCCCCATCCGGCTCGATTCACTGCGCGCCCAGCCTGGTGAGAGCCGCCAGGATGACCGGGTCGCGTTGCGCCTCCACTTCGTCCCCCTTCGCCACTCCCAGGCTCTGATTGAAGATCTCGGTTTTCAGACGGTTACGGATCCATTCCCGCTCCCGGCTCCATTCGCCGACCCCCGGGCGGATGTTGCGTTCCGACAGGTAGACCTGGAATTCATCCAGCAGGGCGGCGCTGACCTCGAAGTCCTCGCTGACCTTCTGCCGGCGGGTGTATTCGGTAGCGAAAGAAGTCAGCCAGCCACTGGCCTCGATAGCCGCCCGGAACTGGGTTATCGGCTCCGGATAGACCGGGACGTTGGGCTGGATGCCCCCACCCTGCTCAGCCGTGCGGAGCTGGGAGGCGGCGAGCGGTCTCTGGATGGACCGTCCGGCTGGGGTGTAGTAATACGCGGTGGTCAGAGCCAGCCCGGCGCCTTCCGAGAGCGGATACACGGTCTCGACCAGTCCCTTCCCAAAGCTGGGCTCTCCCAAGATGACCGCCCGGCCATGGTCCTGTAAGGTCCCGCAGACGATCTCGGCGGCGCTGGCGCTGCGGCCGTTGATTAGCACGGCCAAAGGAAAGGTGTAGGGGCGGGCGGTCTCGGGGACTTTCTCCTGCCGGGCCTGAACGGTGCGACCCCGCACGGTCAACAAGGTCAGCCCCGGTTCGAGGAACAGGGAGGCGGTCTCCAGCGCTGCCGCCAGCATGCCCCCGGGGTTGTTGCGCAAGTCCAGCACCAGGCCCTTGAGCCGGCTGCCCGCGAGCTGTTCGAGGGCTTCGTGGATCTGGCTGCCGGTCTCAGCGTCAAAGCTGGACACCCGCAGATACCCCACGCCGGGCCGAAGCAGAAAGGCCCGCTCCACGCTGGGCGATTGCAACTCCTCGGGGGTCAGCACAAACTGAAAAAGCCGGGCCTGGCCCGGACGACGCACGTCCAGGCGCGCCTCCCGCTGCCGGGACTCGGTCAGCAGCCCGACTAGTTGCTCCATCTCCAGGCGCGCCAGGCTGATGCCGTTGATCGCTAGGATCTCGTCTCCCGGCCCCATGCCCGAGCGGGACGAGGGGGTTCCGGGCAGGGTTTGCAGCACAATCACCCGCCCCGGCAACACCGAGACCACGCTTCCAAAGCCCTTCCGCGTGGACTTCTCCAGCTCCTTGAGCTGCTCGAATTGGGACCGGTCGAGGAAGACCGAATGCGGGTCCAGTGGGCGCAGCATTCCCGGAATGGCGCCTCCCAAGAGCGCCTTCTCCGGGTCGATCGCCTCGGCCGCCTCCCGTTCGACCACAGTGTAGACCTGGGTGAACTGCTTAAGGTAAGCGGGCAAGTCCTGGGCGTTGGCGGCTGAGAGGGCCAGCCAGAGCGCGGAAAAGCAGCGCGACAGGGGCCTCAACCCTCCAGTGTACTGAATCGCGTGCCACGGGAACTTCTGCCCGCCCGGCGTCGTCCAACTGATTGAAGAAAGCCGGATTTCCTGGTATCTTGAAGGTGGATTTGCCAACGGAGCGCGACCGTGGCGGATACGATCCTTCACCTGGACGAGCGGGCTGGCCTCAAGAAGACCGGGGCGGAAGTGTCTCGCTCGCAGACTCGGGAGGATCGCCGGCTATTGGAGGGTCTGAAAGAGGGAACCGCGGAGGCATACGAAAGCCTCATTACCATCTATCAGCAGCCGATCTACAACCTGGTCTGCCGGCTGGTGGGTGACGGCGGCGATGCGTGTGACGTGGTTCAAGAGGTCTTTGTAAAGGTCTTTCGCAAGGTCGGGGGGTTTCGCGGAGACAGCAGCCTGAAGACGTGGCTCTATCGGATCGCGGTGAACGAAGCGTACAACCATCAGCGCTGGCGCAGCCGCCACAGCCGCCAGGAAGTCTCCCTGGAGGGAGACGAGGAGGGAGGGCTGGCTTATGCCCGCAGGCTCTCTGACCCGGGCCGCTCCCCCTTTGATTGCGCGGCGGACCACGAGCGGCGCCTCATGATCGAGGCGGCTTTGTCCGGGCTGGGCCCCAGCTTCCGGGCGGCGGTCGTTTTGCGGGACATCGATGACTTGAGCTACGAGGAGATCGCAGAAGTCCTGCGGGTGCCCCTGGGTACGGTCAAGTCCCGAATCCTGCGGGGGCGCGAGGCCTTGCGGAAGGAGTTGGCGGGCCGGCTGGAACCGGAGCCGGCCCTGAGTCTGACGCCACAACCGGCGGAGTGAAGCGATGACGTGCCGAATCGTGCAGAATTCACTCTCCGCTCATGTAGACGACCTGTTGCCGAGCGACAGCAGAGGCGCCGTCCAGGCGCACCTGGCCCAGTGCGGGGAGTGTACGGTGGCCTATGAACAGCTCCTGGAAGTGCGGCGAGCCCTCCAGGAATTGCCCGCGCTGTCCCCGCCCGAGCAGCTCTCGGCGGACCTGCTGGTGATAGCTTCCCTGGAGCGGCAACGGCGTCTGAACCGGCGCAGCCCGGCGGCGATGCTGGCCCACTTTGGGGAGCGCGCGCGGCTCTGGACGGACAACCTGATGCGACCGGTGGCCCTGCCCTTCGCGGGGGGCGTGATCTCGGCCCTGTTGTTGTTCGCGATTCTGGTCCCCAACATCGCCTTCAGCCGCATCAGTGGGGCCCGGGATGTGCCGACCAGCCTGTTCACCGTGGCCGCCGTGAAGAGCCAGGCCCCGTTCGGATTCACCGAAGACGACTTCGTCGTGGAAGTGCTGGTGGACGGGCAGGGCCGCATGATGGACTACTCGGTGACCGATGGGCAGCCTTTCGGCCAGGATCTGCAATTGCGCCGCAGCATCGAGAACAACCTGCTGTTCACCGAATTCCACCCGGCTACCGCCTTTGGCCAGCCGACCTGGAGCAAGCTCTTCGTTTCTTTCAACCGTAGCCGCATCACGATCAAGAGTTAAACGGCACTCGCTTGGCCCGACAGCGACTGGGGCAACACTTCCTGATCCGGCGCGCCGCGCTGGCGCGCCTGGCCGAAGCAGCCTGCCCGCAGCGTGAACCGCTGGTGATCGAGATCGGGCCCGGCCGCGGCGCGTTGACCGAATTCCTGCTCGAGCGCGCCGAGCGGGTCGTCGCCATCGAGATCGATGCCGCGCTGGCGCGGTCGCTGCGCGCCAGGTTCCGGGACGTGCACCGTCTGGAGGTCGTGGCGGCCGACGTGCTCGCCACGCGCCTGGACCAGTGGGGGCCGGCCGTGGTGGCCGGCAACCTTCCCTACTACCTCACCTCCCCGATACTGGAGCGCATCTTCGAGATGGGTTCTCTGGCGCGCCGCGCGGTCGTGCTGGTTCAAGAAGAAGTCGCCCGGCGGCTCACCGCCTTGCCCGGGACTCGCGCCTACGGGTACCTCACCGTGCGGGCGAATCTGGTGACGACTCCCGAGGTCCTCTTCACCATTCCGCCCTCGGCCTTCCGCCCCGCTCCCAAGGTCCGTTCAGCCGCCGTGCGCCTGACGCCGCGGCCGGGAAGCGGGGTCAGCGAGCCCGCGCGGTTCCTGGAATTCGCCTCCCGCTGCTTCCGCCAGAAGCGGAAGACCCTGCGCAACAACCTGGCGCCCGTGTACGGCAAAGCGGTCGAGGCCTGGCCGGAAGCGCGCCTGCGCGCCGAGCAGCTCTCGCTCGAGCGGCTGGTTGAGCTGTTCCGCCGGCTGGACCGGCTGGGCGGTCCGCCCGATGCTCGTTGCATAATGGAGGATGAGAGCAGGTCATGACCATCGCGCCTGGCGTCGTCCTGCCGGAAGCTGAGATCGGTGAGATCTGCCGCCGTTATCAGGTGAAGGAACTGGCTGTGTTCGGTTCCGCGGCCCGTGGCGAAATGCGTGCGGACAGTGATATCGATCTGCTCGTCGAGTTCTTGCCCGAGGCGAAGGTCAGTCTCTTGCAGCACTTCGCAGCCGAGCGCGAACTCTCGACGCTCCTTGGCCGAAAGGTGGATCTGGTCTCAAAACGAGCTCTCCGGGAAGCCCTTCGGAAAGACGTCCTTTCCCAAGCTCGCTTGGTCTATGCGGCGTGAGCGCCTTTTTCTCGAAGACATCCTCTCGGCTGCCAGCACCATCGCCGAGTTCATTCTGGGGCAGAACCCGGAATCCTTCGCAGCAAACCGCATGCTCCGGAGCGCGGTTGTTCACCAGTTGACAATTATCGGTGAGGCTGTCGCAAACCTCTCCGCAGAGTTGCGAGAACGGCATTCTGAGATTCCTTGGTCGGACATCAAGGGTTTCCGCAACATCGTCGTCCACAACTACTTCGGAATAGATTGGGCGGAGGTGTGGCGTGCGGCAACAGAGGACGTGCCCATCCTGCGCGCCCAGGTCGCCGGAATCCTGGGCAGCGAATTCCAGGAATGAGATTCGGGGTCGGCCGGTGCGCGCATCGCCGGCGCTGAGGCGCCGAATCCCTTCGCTATACTGAAGTTTCCATGCCCAGGCTGCGTTTTGCGCCGTCTCCGACCGGTTTTCTGCACATCGGGAGCGCGCGCACCTACATCTTCAACTGGCTGTATGCCCGGCGGCGCCGGGGGACGGTGATCCTGCGCATCGACGACACTGACGTGGACCGCAACACGCCGGCTTCGCTGGAGTCGATCTTCGACGGCCTGAAGTGGCTGGAGCTGGGCTGGGACGAGGAGTACCGGCAGTCCGAGCGGCAGGAGCTGCATAGGAAGTGGGCGCAGGTCCTCTTCGAGCGGGGACACGCCTACCGGGACTTCACGCCGGCCGGTGAGGCGAAGGCGCGCGAGGGCGGCTGGTTGTTCAACCCTGGCATGCGGGAGTTGCCGCGCGCAGAGAGCGACCGGCGCGCCGCCGGCGGCGAGCCCTTCGTGCTGCGCTTTCGCGTGCCCCGCGAGACTGAAGGCGAAGTCCGCTTCCGCGACGCGGTCTACGGCGAACTGGCGAAAGCCGCCGCCGATATCGAGGACTTCGCGCTGCTGCGCGGCGACGGCACGCCCACCTATCACATGGCCTCTTGCGCCGACGACATCGAGCTGCGCATTAGCCACATCGTGCGCGGGCAGGACCACCTGACGAACACTTTCAAGCACGTCCTGCTTTTCGAAGCGGCGGGGGCGTCGCTTCCCGAGTTCGCGCACCTGCCGCTGCTGATCGCCCCGGACGGCTCGAAGCTGTCCAAGCGCCGCCACGGGCCGGTGGTCAGCGTAACGACTTACCGGGACGCGGGGTTTCTCCCCCACGCCTTCGTGAATTTCCTGTGCCTGCTCGGCTGGTCGCCGAAGGACAACCGCGAGCAGATGTCGCGCCAGGAACTGATTGACGCCTTCTCCTTCGAGGGCATCAACCGCGCCAACGCGGTGGTGAATTTTCGCGAGGACGACCCCTTCGATCCCAAGGCTGTGTGGCTGAACGGGGAGCATCTGCGCGCGATGCCAGTCGAGGAACTGGCCGAGCGGTTGCTGCCCTACGCGCGGGCGGCGGGTTTCCAGGGCGAGCCGCGCAAGCTGCTCCAGGTTACCCCCTTGATCCGACAGCGCATCAAGATGTTGTCCGATGTGGCTGCGGTGGCCGATTTCTTTTTTGTCGCCGAACTGCCGCCCTATGACGCTGCCGAACTCATCCCGCAGAAAGGGGATTTGGGCCTGGCCCTGGCTGCCTTAGAGCGGGCCCGCCACGCCCTGACGACGGCGGAGTTCCGGCACGAGGCCCTGGAAACGGTCTTACGCGCCGCGGCGGACGACCTGGGGCTCAAGGCCGGCCAGTTTTTCCAGCCGATTCGGGTAGCTGTGTGCGGGCGCAAAGCGGCGCCGCCGCTGTTTGAAACCCTGGAGGTGCTGGGCCGGGAAACCTGCCTCAGGCGCATCGACCAGGCGATTCGGGGGCTCCAATGACCGCATCTTCCCACTTTGTCCGTGAGATCATCCTCGAAGATCTGAGAACCGGCCAGTATGGCGGGCGCGTGCATACGCGCTTTCCGCCCGAGCCCAACGGCTACCTGCACATCGGCCACGCCAAGTCCATATGCCTCAACTTCGGCCTGGCGGCTGAGTTCGGCGGGAAATGCAACGTGCGGTTTGATGACACTAACCCCAGTAAGGAAGAGACTGAATACGTCGAGTCGATCATTCAAGACGTCCGCTGGCTCGGTTTCGACTGGGAGGACCGGCTTTTCTATGCTTCGGACTACTTTGATCAACTTTACGAATGGGCGGTTCAATTGATCAAGGCCGGCAAGGCCTACGTGTGTGACTTGACTGCGGAGCAAGTCCGGGATTACCGGGGCACCCTGACCGAACCTGGCTGGGACAGTCCCTATCGCAACCGCTCGGTGGAAGAGAATCTGGATCTGTTCGAGCGCATGCGGGCCGGCGAGTTCCCCGACGGCGCCCGAACGCTGCGGGCCAAGATCGACATGGCCTCGCCGAACCTGAACATGCGCGACCCGGTGATTTACCGGATTCTTCACGCCGCGCACCATCGCACCGGCAACAAGTGGTGCATCTACCCGATGTACGATTACGCCCACGGCCAGTCCGATTCCATCGAGGGTGTTACCCACTCCATCTGCACGCTGGAATTCGAGGATCACCGGCCGTTGTACGACTGGTTCATCGAGCAGTTGGGTATCCATCATCCCCAGCAGATCGAGTTTGACCGGCTGAACCTTACTTACACGGTCTTGAGCAAGCGCAAGCTGCTGACTCTGGTTCAGAAGGGCCACGTGCGCGGCTGGGATGATCCCCGCATGCCCACCCTCTCCGGAATACGCCGGCGCGGTTACGCTCCGGAGGCGATCCGGGCCTTCTGCGGCCGGATCGGCGTGGCCAAAACCACCGGGACGGTAGAGCTGTCCCTGCTGGAGCATTGCGTGCGCGAGGATCTGAACAAGCGGGCGCCGCGCGTCATGGCCGTGTTGCGGCCGTTGCGAGTGGTCATCGATAACTACCCGGAAGATCTGGTCGAAGAAATGGAGGCGATCAATAACCCCGAGGATGCCGGGATGGGCACTCGCAAAGTGCCTTTCTCGCGGGTGTTGTACATCGAGCAGGACGATTTCCGGGAAGACCCGCCCAAGCAATACTATCGGCTGGCGCCCGGCCGCGAGGTCCGGCTGCGCTATGCCTACTTCGTCAGGTGCATCGGCGTGATCAAGGATGAAAAGACCGGCGAGATTGTCGAGCTCCACTGCACCTACGATCCGGCGACCCGGGGGGGCAACGCGCCCGACGGGCGCAAAGTGAAGGCAACTATCCACTGGGTGTCGGCCGCCCATGCTATTGGCGCCGAGGTGCGCTTGTACGATCATCTGTTCACGCGCGAGAATCCGGGCGACGACAGCGAGGGTCTGGATTTCACGGCTTATATCAACCCAAACTCGCTCGAAGTCCTGACCTCCTTGAAGCTCGAACCCAGCCTGCTCGGCGCCGCTCCGGGCAACCGTTACCAGTTCGAGCGGCTAGGCTATTTCTGTGTTGACCCGGACTCGACCCCAGAGAAACTGGTGTTCAACCGGACCGAGGCGCTACGCGACACCTGGGCCAAGATCGAGAAAGCGCAGAAGGGAAAGGGCGGCCAGGACAGGACGTAACACCAGATGGTTATTTTGGGCATCGGCGGCATCTTGAGCGAGGCCGCGGCGGCCATTCTTCGGGACGGGGAGCTGGTGGGGGCGGTCGAGCAGAGGAAACTGGCGCGGCGCCTCCGTCCCGGCGCGCTGCCGGAGGAGTCCATCTCGATGTGCCTGAGCATGGCGAAGGCGCAGGCCCAAGAGGTGGACTGCGTGGCGGTGAGCGGTCCGCTGGGCGCCGGCCCGGACAGCAAGCTGCACCTGGCCTTGCGGGCGGCTTTCCCGAAGAGTCAGGTGGTATTGGTGGACCATCATGCCGCCCACGCGGCCTCTGCCTATTACGCTTCTCCGTTCGAAGAGGCCACGGTGCTGACACTGGACCGCGCGGGGGATTCCCGCTGCGGAGCGCGCTGGCTGGCCTCCGGCAACCAGCTCCGGCTCGAGCGGGAACTGTACTACCCGGATTCGCTGGGCGACCTCTACGGGCGGGTGACCGAGCTGCTGGGGTTCGAGCCCCAAGCCGACGAGCACAAGGTGCAGTGGCTGTCGGCCTCCGGCGACGACCGGTTCACGGAACTCTTCCTGGAGATCATCGCAGTTCGCAACGGCTGGCCGCGCCTGGACCGCTCCTTTTTCTCGAGCGACCGCCTGAGCCATGGCGGCTTCAGCACTCGCTTCTACCAGCGGCTGGGCGTGACCGACGCTGCGCCCGTTCCGGCCGAGCTGCGCGCGGCGGTGGCGGCGGGCCTACAGCGAGCCATCGAGAAAACGGTGCTGGAGATGGCCGGCGCGGGTGACAACCTGTGTCTGGCCGGAGGCCTGGCCTTCAACGCCTTGCTGATCGAGGCCCTGGAGCGCTCGGGGCAGTGGCGCAACGTTTTCGTCCAGCCCGCCGCGGGCAACGCCGGGACGGCCCTGGGGGCGGTGTTCTGGGCCTGGCACAACGTCTACCGGCAGGCCACGCGGGCGGGCATCGGCAACCTGTGCCTGGGGCCGGCCTTCGACGCCGAGCAGATCAAGCAGGTGCTGGAGAACTGCAAGCTGCGGTTCCGCTGCCTGCTCACCGCCGCCGAGCTCATCGAGACGGCCATCCGGGAGATCAACGATTACAAGATCGTAGCCTGGATGCACGGGCGCATGGAATTCGGCCCCCGCGCGCTGGGTAATCGCAGCATCCTGGCTTCTCCGTTGAACCCCTACTCGACGGAGAACCTGAACATCTACATCAAGCACCGCGAGCCGTTCCGGAAATTCGCGGCCTCGGTCCCGGCCGAGCTGGCTGGGGAGTACTTCGAGGTGGGGCCGACCGCGCGTTTCCTGGCCACGGTGGGCCGGGTGCGGCCGGCGCACCGGAAGACCTTCGACGGCGCTGTGCTAGGCCAGGACCTGGTGCGCGTGCACACCGTCTCCGAGCAGGACAACCCGCTCTACTGGAAGCTGCTGCACGCGGCCGGCCGCGCCACCGGCCTGCCGGTGCTCTACAACACTTCCTTCAACCTGTTCGGCGACCCCCTGGTCTGCACGCCCCGCGACGCCGTGCGCAGCTTCTACTCCTCCGGCATTGACGCTCTGTTCGTGGGGCCGTTCGTGCTCGGGAAGTAGGGGCGAGGCGGACGCGGGCCCTTGATTCGGTGTACGCTTTTCTATGGACGCCTATAGGAGTCCGCGAACGTGGTGAAAGACGACTACGCGGCCGCGGCAGGAAAGCACGTTGACGATGCCGGCGTCCTGTTGCGCAGCCAACGATTCGATGGCGCGGGGTACCTTGCGGGCTATGCCGTGGAATGCGTGCTGAAGAAGCTAATAGAGGTCGAGGGGCACCCGGTGGCCAGGCACCATGACCTTTCGGCCCTGAGCACCACCGCGAGCCTCCTTGCCAGCCAACCCAAGCAGCGAACCGCACGGTATGTCAGGAAACCGGGGGTCACTACTTTGGAATACGGTTTCCCACGGGGCTGGAAGGAAACGCTCCGGTACACCGCCCCCGGAACGATCTCCGAGACCTTAGCAGCCTCCTGGGTGCAGGAGGCAAAGAGGCTGCACAGTGAGGTCATCGTCGCCATGAAGCTCGACGGGGTGATTCCATGAAGCACTGGGACGAGGCCCGCTACGACTCTGAGAAACGCCTTCGGCAGTTGGTTGATGCCGAGCGGCATATCGAGCGGGCGGTCTTGATCGGCGACATCTTCGGGAAGGTCCGAGTTGTCGCTTGGCTGGCGCCAGGTTGCCCGCCGGAAGTCAGCAGCCGAATTCGAGAGCTGATGCAGGAAGCGGCTGGGCCATTCTGGTCGGGCGACCTATGGGTTGCCAGTGAAGCGAGCGGCGTTGATGAGGCAGTATATGAAGCGGCGTGGGAAGAAGGGGTGGAGGTGACCTCCCGTTTTCGTCGTGCGGACAGGCACCGAACAAGGGGCTTCTGGCTCGGTGCGCCGATCGAGCCGCCTTGGCCGTCCCCCGAAAACTCGGAGCTGCCGCCCATTGTGGCGTTCTATTCCTTCAAAGGGGGAGTCGGACGCACTACGAACCTCGCATCTTTCGCGATCCAGCGAGCCTCCCTTGGGGAGCGAGTCGTGGTGGTGGACCTGGATCTCGAGGCGCCAGGCGCCGGGGTCTTCATGAGCCCTGGAGACGGGCTGCCAGGCGCTAGGTGGGGTGTAGTGGACTATTTGTTGGAGCGGCCGCTTCTCGGGAGGGTGGATCTGCGTGACTACTACCACCCCTGCGTTGCACGCATGGGCAGCCCGTTCATAGAGGTGGAGGTCCTGGTAGTACCTGCCGGCGGTCTGGACCGAAACTACCTCGGCAAACTGGCCCGGATCGACCTTGAGCCTCCGCCGCCTGGAGAAGTCCACCCGTTGCTACAACTGCTCATCCAGATCAAGGACGAACTGGACCCGCGCTGGATTCTCCTGGACTGCCGCGCCGGTTTGTCGGAGGCCGCCGGTTTCGTACTCAGCGGATTGGCCCACCTCTACGTTCTGTTCGGCACGCCGTCAGAGCAAAGCTGGCGAGGGCTGGAAGTGATCCTGGAGCGCCTCGGGGCAGAGCGCATCCGACGCCAGCAGCCCCAGGTCGAGTGCCTGCTCGTGCAAGCTATGGTACCGGCTCATCCAGACACCGCCGCGTCCGCGAAGTCGGACTTCCAGGACGAAGCTGTCAGCCGCTTCGAGAGGCTATACTACGCCGCCGATCCGGAAGACCCCGAAGAAGACCGCTTCTGGTATGTCCGCGACACTGACAGCCCGGATGCGCCGCATGTGCCGATACCAGTCCCGTACAAAGAGGCGTTGGCCTTCGTCCGGTCGCTTGACGAAGTGGCCTATACGCTCTGCTACGACGAGGATCTCAAGCTCATGGCCTCCCGGATCGCGAGCCGTTTTCTTGCGGAGGAGCAATAATGCCCCGGCTGCAACAAGAAGAACGCCAGCGACTGCTTGATGACCTCTCGCAAATGGGAAGTCAAGGCAGGGCCGAGCGGGAAAGCGCTGGTACGTTCAACAAGACCTTCTACCCGGTACCCGAGCACTCCCGCGCTCTTGACCCTGATGTCGTTCTGGTCATTGGGGAACGGGGTTCCGGAAAGAGCGAACTGTTCCGCGCGGTGGTCAAGGAGGGGCTGCTACCGGCGATCATACGCGCGGCTGTTTCCAGCCGGTTAGCGAAACTGGACCCCGGAAGGATCGATTGGCTGGCGGGGCATCCCCTCGACAGGGATTTTCCCGATCACGCCGGCCTTCGGCGTTTTCTCTCCGAGCACGCCGCCGACTCGGAAGCCGTCATCGAGCTTTGGTTTGCGTACTTGGTGCGATTGCTGGAGACTAGGGTCTCAAGGGATCGATTCGCACCGTCGGAGTTCTTCGATCTTCCAGGCGGCGACGTCGAGGCGGTCGTGGGGGCTTTTCGGAGCCTGCGGAACGCCCCTCTGCTGGCCCTGGACGCGTTGGATAGGAAGTTGGAGGCAGAGGATCGCTGGGTTTTCGTCAGCTATGACGAACTGGACATCCTTGGCGCCTACGATTGGAACGCGATGGCGCGCTCTATTGAAGGCTTGGTTTCATTCTGGGCCAACTACAGTCGGCGTTGGTCGCGGATACGCGCCAAGATCTTTTTGCGCACTGACCTGTTCCGACGCCACGGCCAGGTTTTGGGAGCCGACCTCATCAGGCTAGCGGCCAACCGGGCCGAGATTTTCTGGAGCGATCGCAACCTTTACGCGATGCTTGTGAAACGCATCGCCAATACAAGCCCGACGCTCCGCCACTACTGCGAGGCCGCGCGACTGCGTTTTGAATCTGACGACCTTCTCGGGCTGATCCCGAAGCTCGAGAGGGCAGAGGATGCGCGTCCGCTGATCGAGCGGGTGGCGGGCACTTACATGGGCGCCAACATCAAGAAGGGAAGGACGTTTGCGTGGCTGCTGAACCACGTTCGCGACGGCAACGGTCGTGCGATGCCGCGAGCCTTAGTACGGTTGATCGAAAGAGGCGCTGACCAGGAGCGGAATCGGCCGCAGGCGGCTCATGGCCGCCTTCTGGATCCCCGAAGCCTGCGCCGCGCCCTCGATGAGGTCTCGAAAGAGCATGTCCTCGAAGTGAACACGCATGAGTTGCCTTGGCTGCCCGGAGTTGCTGAGCGAGTGAGGGGAGAGGGCGTACCTATGCAGCGGCCTCATGCAGAGTGGCTTCTCGGTCGTCGCTGGGATGAAACCTGGGGCAAGGATCCGGAGGTCCACCCGCCCGTCGGCAATTCGCGTGCACTCGTTGACTACTTGGTCCAGATCGGCGTCTTCCGCATTCGACCCAAGGACGCACTGGACGTTCCCGACCTTTTCCTGGCCGGACTCGGGCTGACACGAAAGGGAGGCGTCGCCAAGTAGTGTCCGTCGGACGCGCATCGACGCGCGCTCACCTCGCCTGCTGAACACTGGAAGCTGCTGCACGCGGCCGGCCGCGCCACCGGCCTGCCTGTGCTCTACAACACTTCCTTCAACCTGTTCGGCGACCCCCTGGTCTGCACCCCCCGCGACGCCGTGCGCAGCTTCTACTCCTCCGGCATTGACGCTCTGTTCGTGGGCAGCTTCCTGGTGGAGAAGTGAAGTGGCGCGGCGGCGGCCCTGTGCTACGATCAAGGGAGTATGAGTATCCCCAACGTCCGGCGGTTGCGGGCATTCTGCCCGGGGTGCAACGAGACCCTCACGTTCATGGCTGTGCTCCCTAAGGGCGCCGACGTGGCTGCTTACCTGGCCGATGCCGTGGCCCGCCACGACCACAAAGCCTACCAGGAATCCAAGGAGCAGCGTTTTAAGATCCGCATCGGCCAGCAGAAGCAGCGCCGGCGCTAGGCCGCGCCGCTCATGGCAGTCGCGCCCGCAGCGTCTTCAGGGCGCGAATGCCCTCTTCCGCCACGTCCGGATCCGCATCGCGCGCAAGCGCTTCCAGGCAAGACGCCGTGTCGTGGTCGCCTGAGCGCCCCAAAATCTGCGCCAGTCGCATCTTCTCGTCCCTAGTTCCGCCCCGCGTGGCCTCTTCGAGCACCCGCCGCGCCTCGGGCGCGCGCCCCAGCTCAACCAGAAACGCCTGAGCCACGCCGCGCCAGGTTACCGAGTTCAGCGTGTTCACCAGGTACTGAAGCGGGCTGAATTCGCCCGTCTCTGTTCTCCCGGTCGAGACCAGGGCAAAGGCTGCGGCCAGGCGCGGCCGCATCTTGCGCTCCTGGTCGAACGCCTTCGCCAGCCGCGGCGCCTCCGAGGGGTTCTTGAGTCGGCCCAATCCCTCGAGCGCCGCCGCGCGCAGCCCATCGTCCGCATCGCCCGAGTAACGGGCATAGAGCGGCCGGCTCTGCTCGTCGGGGATCATGGCGATGGCCGTGAGGGCCGCCCGCCGTACCCGGTTGTTGCGCGCCCGCTCCAGCGCTTCACGCAACTGGGGCAAAGCTTCGTGGTTACGCAGCAGGCCGGCGGTCTCCAGCGCCGCGATCTGTATCTTCTCGTTCAGGTCTCTTAGCAGAAAGGTAATTCCCGGCCCGGCTGCCGGATCGCGGATCTTCTGGAGGGCGATCAGGCTCTCGAAGATCACCCGGTCGTTCTTGGACGCCCGCAGGGTTTCGACCAGGTCCGGCACCGCCGCCGCACCGCGCAAGATGCCGGCGGCGCGCGCCGCGTTGGCCCGCGCCTCCATGCTGCTGCTGGTGCGCGCCAGTCGGCCCAACGCCTCGACGACCGCGGGGCGTACCTCGACATACGGCTCGATCACTTGGTCAGTGGCGTCGGTGAACCGGACTTTGACCGCCGAGCCCACTCGCCGCAACGACGCCGTCAGCCCAGTGCGCGCGTAGCCGGGCAGGTAGAAGTCCACCAGGCCGTCGGTGGCGCGTATCTGCACCTCGACGTCGCCGTCGCGGGTCGCCTGCACCAGCGGTTCCAGGCTATGTTGCGTGTCAATCTCGACCAGGGACTTCACCGCCTCGACTCGCACCTCCGGCGCCGGGTCGTCAAGCAGCGCCCGAAGCCGGGGGATCGCGGAAGCGCCCCCGCCGGCCAGCTCGCGCGCCGCCCGGACGCGTGATCTGACATCGGAGCCCCGCTCCTGCGCGACGCCGCACAAGCCGCAGCCGGCCAGGATCACCAGCAGCCGGGCACTCACACTTCCCATACTTCCCAGTATCGGCCATGCCGGGCGAGATGCAGGCGCCCGGCTCCCTGCCCCGGAGCCGGGCGTGCTATGGTCGTCTTCAAGGATGCACTTCAAGATCACTCTGTTTAGCGTCTGCACGCTCCTGCTGATCGGGCTGACCATCTGGGTGATCGCGACCCGCCTTCGGGGCCGGCTGGAGAGCAACTGGCCTTTGGTCTACTACGCCCTGGTGTTGGTCCACTGGAAGGTTTTCGCGGACGGGTTCAGTCCTTATTGGCTCTACGCGGGCCTGGTAAGCGCGGTGCTGCTGCGGTTCGAGTTCATGGGCGGACCAGTGCTGACGTTCGTGCGCCTGGTGGAGTTAAGCTTCCTGGGATACGTGATCGTGCGCGCCTTGCAGCTCATCTACCTGTGGCCGTGGTGAGGGCCGGATTTCGGGCTGGATCAGTTCCATCTATTACGAAACGACCAGCAGAATCGCTCCAGCGGATACAGTCGATCACGGAGCCGGCGTTCGGAGATGCCTGCCAGGATGGCGGACAGGGTGGCGCGGGGGCGCCAGCCTTTCCACGCGGTGAGATCCAGGTAACGGAAGAAAAGGTCCCTCGCGGGTGTCAACATGTGACCGCGCCAAGGCTTGAACAGACCCGCATAATGGATGATCCAAGGGTCATCCACCACCAGCCGGTATTGTTGCTCGGAGAGGTGAGGGGCCTTGAAAAAACACCGGCCGGCCACGCTCTCAATCACGTTCCAGCGCGGATCCAACTCTCCCCACTGGCCGCAGAGGACCGCGTTCAGCCCGCCCTGGTCGGCAAGATGTACGCTCGAGCCGCGCCGGCGAAGATAGCTGAGAACCCTGTTGGTGACGCTGTTCTGCCGCCACCAGTCCAGGTTGATGACCATCACGCCGGAATTGAAGTACTTCCGGTCCGGCTCCAAACCCAACTCCCGAAACTGCTGGACGCCGCAAGCCGATGAGACGTGCGGCACCACCAGGTCCTGCGCCGCCAGCAGCGCATGAGGGCGGGGGTCCTGCTGCCAGAGTTCACCGATGTCTCGAACAATGACCATGTCGCTGTCGAGCCAGATGGCCGTGCGAACGGTCTCCGCAAGGTACTGAGGCAAGAACAGGCTGTAGTAGGCGGCGCAGTTCGGGCCCCAGGAGGGCAAGCCCCGGAGGCCGGAATCATCCACTCGAATCCAGTGGAACTCGACGTCGGCTCCAGCGCAGGACTCCGTCACGCGCCGCTGGTCCGGTTCCGACAGGCCGCCGTGGAGGACATAGCAGGTCACGGATCGCCCAGACGACAGGTTCGTCACCAAGGACCGCAACGTCACGGCCAGAGGCATTGCATACGCGGAGGTCGCGGCGGCGCCGACCAGGATGCGCTCGCGACCGGGGTCCGATGGCGCGCCGTCAGACAAGACGCTTCCGCCTCCCCCAGAACACTCGCTTGCCACGGGCCGCCAGGCGCACCCGGCCAGCGAGGTGGCCCTTTTCGCTCTGACTTGCGAAATGCGCCACTACCGCAGCACCACCTTGGCCAGGCCGGCGTTGTTGGCCGCGTCCACTACACGCACCACCAGGACGTGCTCGCCCGGGCTCAAGTTCTCCAGGCGCACCAGGAAGCGTTCCTGGGGAGAGTCAATGATGCCGTCGGCGGCCGCCAGCGGCGTCCAGGGCCCGGCGTCCACCGAGTACTCCGCCCGGCGGAGGCTCGAGGCCGCATCCACGGCCTCGAACTCGATCTCCAGGCGGTTGCCCGAGCGCACCGGCGCGCCGGCCCGCACGCTGGGCGGGGTGTTATCGATGAGCACAGGGGCGCTGATCAGCTCGGCCTCCCGCGCCGTGCCCGGCGGGTTGACTGCGCCGTCGGAGGCGGTCACGCGGAAGTAGTATTTCCCGTCTGCCAGCGCGTCGGCCTCCAGCGTGTAAGTATTCTCGGCCAGGTGGGCCTTCAGCAGCTTCCACTCCCGCTCGTCCTCGCCGCGGAAATGCAGGGTATACAGGAGGCGGTCGCCATCCGGATCCTCGGCCTGCCAGATGATCTGCACCTGCTCGGCGCCAGGACGGGCCAGAGCCTGAGTAGGCGTACCGGCGGAAGTAGAAGGCGCGGGCTCTCCTGTGTCCGTGACCGTAATGCTGTAGGTGGCCGCGGCCGGCGCCGCGGCGGGCTTGGCCGGCGCCGCCCCCGCAAGCTGCGCGATCACATTGATGCTCTTGACCACCGGCGGCGTGTTCTGCGGCAAGTAGGCCAGCGTCGCGGCGTCCAGCGCCGGCCCGCTGCCGCCGGAGGCCTGAAACGCGGCCTTCCACTGGATGTAGCGCGCATTAGGACTGCGCACCAGGGAACCCCTAGGATCCGTCAGCGGCTCGGACCATTCGCTCCAGGTCTGGTCAGGCCGGGAAGAGTTTCCGCTGCGGGTGCGGAAGGCCAGCCGCCCGGCCTCGAGGTTGTCGCCACGCCAGTTCAGGCGCCCCCACCGCGCCACCGTGCCGGCGTCATGCACCGGCGACTCGTAACTCCCGGCGCCGGCGGCCTCCTCGACGAGCCGGTAAACCCGGCCTAGATCACCGGTGGCGGCCAGCAGCCCGCGGCGGGTGTTCAGCAACCTGACCGCCTCGCCTTCGTTGATCTGCACGGCCAGCGTGGGCTTCCGGTCCGGACTGAGACGGTAGACACGCCCCTGGCCGTCGGTCGCGAAGACGATCTGCCGCTCGGCCACCAGCACGTCGTAGATGTTTTCTTCCCTGGAGGACCAGAGCGTTTCAACGGTATTGTCCCGGTCGATTCTGTAGATGGCGGATTTCTCGACGCCGGAGACATCCGCCACCGGGGCCGCCCCCAGCGCCGCGGCGCCTGCCGGCCTAGCGGTCTCCGGCTTGGGCTTGACCTCCAAACCGCCCTGGGCGGCCTCCCCGGTTACCGTGATGCTGGTGGACGTGGCGCTCACGCTGACGCTCGAGGGGACTCCCAGCAGGGAGGGCACGCCGCCCAACGTCCGCCGGCTCATCGAGCCGCCTAGCGCGGCCACATAGATCGCGCCATCGGCGGAGGGCGCGATAGCGCGGATCTCCGGCAGGTTGGCGTCGTAAAGCACAAAGGCTTTGTCCTTGGCCGAGATCCGGTACAGGATACCGTTCGGCTCACTGCCCGCCAGCAGGTTGCCCGCCGCGTCCAGCGCCAGACAGGTGACATGGGTCTGGCCCGTTTCGTAGTAGACTCCCCCCTGCCCGGGACCGGTCACCCGGAAGACCTTGCCCTCGTCGCCGGTGCCCACATACAGCGCTCCGTCTTTGCCGAAAATTAGCGACCAGATGTATTTGGCCTTCGGCGCGAAATACTGGGCGGCTCTCCCCTTGTCGATGCGGTAGACCTTGCCGTCGGGCGAGGCGCCAGCGTAGAGCACGCCTGCTGAGTCCACGGTCAAGGCGAAGACCTCGGGCTGCTCGGCAGTCCACACGAGCGAGGCTTTTCCCGACGGTGGGATCCGGAAGACGCGGCCGCGATGCCCGGTGGCGGCATACAGCGTGCCATCCGGCGCCTCGACCAGGCTCCAGATCACCGGCTGATCGGAAGAGAACAGC
>CAYGVJ010000003.1:0-79800 GCA_964353255.1 uncultured Solibacteraceae bacterium
TGCTCATCACAAAAGCGTCCCAGCGCCGGCCGTTCAGGGGCAGGTTCGTCATGTCGTTCAGGTTGACGACCGTGCTGACCTCGGTCTTCTCGGTTTCCACCGCCGCCGTGTTCTCGCTGACGGTCACGGTTTCCACGGTCCCGGAAACCGACAGGGCCAGATCGATCGCGGCCCTTACTCCGACCGCCAGCGTGATACCCGTGCGCACCAAGCTGGCGAAGCCGGATTTCGAGGCCTTGACTTCGTACGGGCCGGGCTGAAGAGCCACCACTTCGTAGCGCCCGGCCTCGTTGGACTGGACGGTTCGCGCCATATTGGTTTCCACGTTGCGGACAGTCACGTCCGCCTGGGGTATCACCGCACCGCTGGGATCAGTGACCACCCCCTGAATGCTGCCGGTGCCAGCCGAAGCCTGCGGAAAGGCAGGCCTGGTCATCAAGACGCACAACACCACCAGTGAGAAGAATATTCGGTTCGTAGACTCGCCCTCTTCAAGCAGTCCTCTAGTGTACCCCGGTTGCCGGGCGGCGCGCTGGTCAACTGTCTTGGGAAAAAGCGGCCCGGAAGGTGGGACAAAACCGTCCGCGCAAGCTGAAGCTTACGCCACTGAGCCGCGTGTCTATTGCTTCCCCGCGGCGCCCGCGCGGAGCTGGCGCGTGAGACGCGCAAAGCGCTCGCCGAAACGGCGCGCTTCCTCCATTTTCTGCTCGCTTACGCCCTTGTCGGGGGCCCCGGTCGTGGCCTCTGGGCCGAGCGTGCCGTAGCCTTCCGCTTCCACGCCACCGATCACCACGAACCGCATGACCAGAAACGCGGAGAGAATCGAAAGGCGCGCCAGGTCCTTGCCCATCGAGGGAGCCCCGCCCGTGCAGAAGGCGCCAGCGGTGCGGCCTTCGCCGGTGGTCTTGGCCTTCCACAGGGCTTCGCCGGCGCGATCCAGAAAGCGCTTGGTCTCCGCCGACAGACTTGCCCAGTGCACCGGCGTGCCCACCACGATCCCGTGGGCGCCCACGATCTCCTCCGGCTTCACCGCGGAGACTTTGCGCAGGGTGGCCTCCACTCCCTCGACGGAGGCGGCGCCCCGCTGCACGGCCTGGGCGAGCTTCTCCGTGTTCCCCGTCTCGGAATGGTACGCGATCAGAATGCGGGTTGGCTCGGCGGCCGACCCTAGCTGAGTCAGCGCGGCTGCCAACAGCGCTGGAAGCAAACAGGCTCTCACGATAACGCCTCCGGCCCGGATTTCCCTCCTGGGGTCTTTCGAGCGGAAGTAGTCTACCACATCGAGCGGGCCGTCGGCCGCGCCCGCGCGATCCCGCTCTCTACTTCATGAACCGGCCCACGAAGCCGCCGCCGGAACGCAGGTGGATGTAGAGCGAGTCGCCGCTGCGGGCCGTGAGGTGTTCGACCTTGACGGCGGCCGGCTCGTCCGTGTCCCGGATCAGCAGGGACTTGTATGAGCCCGGGCCCAGGAACGAAAGGTCCGCGCGGACGGTCTTGGCCACCGGGCCGTTGTTGACCGCCAGAAACCAGGTGTCTCCCTTGCGCCGGGCAAAGGCGGCGACGTCCCCGATCTGCGAGATCGGCAGCACCACCGTCTCGTCCCAGACGCTGGGGATGCTCTTGATCATCTCCGCGGTGGGATTGGCCAGAATGTTGGCCGGATGCGCGGCATAGACCAACAGCGGGGCCGGCAGGAGAATGGCGTTGGCGACCTGGTGCGCCCAGGTGGTGTCGGCGAGCTTCCTGCCGCTGAAGTGCGTGGGTGTGTAGTCGGCCAGGCCGGCCAGCATGCGGGTGAAGGGGAGGGTGACCTCGTGCATGGCGTACGGAGCCCCCATCTCCATGCCGCGAATCCCCTCGACGCCCAACTCGTTGGGGAAGGTGCGCTCCAGGCCGGTGGGCTTGTTGGCGCCGTGGAAATCGACGATGAGGTGGTGTTCCGCGGCCAGCGTCAGGGTCAGCTCATAGAGGTCGATGACTTCTTTGTGCTCGTGGTCGAAGAAGTCGATTTTCACCCCGGCGACGCCGGTGCGGCGGCACATCTCGAACATTTCCCGGATGCGCTTCTCGTCCGCGAGTGCACTGCGGCTGCGCCAGATGATGATTCTGACTCCCCGTTCGCGGGAGTAGTCCACCAGTTCCTTCAACTGGCTCTCGGGCCACTTGGCCCAGAAACCCTCGAGCAGGTTGTACTCGAAGCCCAGCTCACCGGCCAGCCTGGAAAACTCCTTCATGCCCTCCAGGGTGTTGTTGCCGCCATCGAGGTAACTCCACAGCGAGCGCCCGGGCTTGGTCCAGTCGGTCTTGAGACCATTCGGAAACAGCTTCGGGTTCGGCGGCGCGGCGACGTTGTGTACGATGTCGCAGTTGACCAGCGCGTTCAGGTCGGCGCCGATCATGACGACCCTCCACGGCGTGGTGATGGTCCCGGTGATGGCCGCGGGCTTGGTCAAGCGCTCGACGTCCTGCGCATACCGGAGCCGAAAAGGGTAGCTGGCGGGTATGGCATGGCCCAGCCGCGCATGGAGGCTGCCCGCGCCGTCGCCTTGCAACCCCATGCCGCTGTAGTTGCGAAGCCCACCCTCCGTGATCGAGGCGTATCCGCCGCTCTGCGGCAGCATGAAGGTCACCGGCGGCGCCAGCCACGCGCCGGGCGCGACCGCCCGGAGAGATTTCCTCTGGTGTTGCGCCTCGTAGTGGTCCTCCAGGTCGTGGTACCAGAGCGTACTGCCGGCGGGCAGGCGGAAGACGCTGGCCTCGTCGGGCACGCGCGTCCCTTCGCCCGGCACCACGTGGCGGAAGGCGACGCCGTCATTGTACGCCCGGACTTCCAGCGTGTACGCGGTGCGGGATTTCAGGTGCGTCACCGCAACCTTCACGCCGTTGCAGTTGTCTGTGGCCGTGGAGTGGGCGCCGTACCAGGGGTAGCTCTCTTTCACCTGATACCGGTCGAGCTTGCCGATTTCAGCGCCCTCAGCGAAGTTGACGCCATCTACGGTGATTCCGATGGCCGAAGCCTCGATCACGGGCTTTGCGTTGAAAGTGACGGAGTATTCCAGACGGGCCTTGCCGCCGGCTGACAGCAGGAACTGCACGCGCCCGTCCGGGCTGGCCACGGTTACATCTTCCGCGGCCAGGAGGGGAACGGACAGGCACAATAAGACGGGAAAGATTCGAGTGCACATTTATGTTCTCCTGTTGGGGGCCGGGCAGACCCGGCCCCCAACAACACAGTTTAGAACCGGAACCGCAGGGACACTTGCATCACCCTCGGCGAGCGGGCAGCGGTGGCCGTGCCGAACAGGCCGTTGACCTGTTTCCCGGTTAGATCGAACTGCGCGCTGGTGTTCACGCTTGAGAACTGCGTGTGGTTGAACACGTTGTAGAACTCCCAACGGAATTGCAGTACGCGTTGTTCGCTCTTTACGGGGAAGTTCTTGAACAGCGTCACGTCCCAGTTGTTCCGCCCGGGTCCCCGGATTACATCCTTCGGTGCGTTGCCGATTTCGTTCATCCCCGGTCGCTTGAACACGGTCGTATCGAACCATCGCAACATGGTCCGCTCTCCGTGCGGCAGTTGAGCCTTGCCGGTTACGATGATCCGCTGGCCGTCGCCACCGCCGGTCTGGTCAGTCCCATCGGTAGTGGAAAAGCTGACTCCGCTCGGCATCCCGCTGGCAAACATGGTGATGCCGGAAACCTGCCAGTTATCGAAGACCCAGCGCGTGACGGGACTCGCCAATACCTTGCTGAGCGCAGGGAGGTTGTACGTGTAGGTCAGCACCAACTTGTGGGTCTGATCGGTGCCGTTCTTCCCGTAGTTCCACGCCCGGTAGTTCAGGAACATCGGCGGGCCTCCCCAATCCATCCACTTGGACCAGGTCCAGCCCACTCCGAAGTCGAGCCCGCTGACAAACCGCCGGCTGGCCGTGACCTCCAACGCATGATAGCTTGAGCTGCTCGAAGCGTCGTTGTAGGTCAGGGTGCCGTAACCCGGGTACGTCCGGAGGAAATTGTCGGGGTACGGCTTGTTGCTGTTGGTCGGGTCCAGGTTCTGAGTCAGGAAGCGCGCTCCATAAGCCAGCGTGTTCAAGTTGCGACTGGTCGTCAGATGCCGGCCGAGCGTGGAAACATACCTCGTTTCCACTACGGTCCCCAAGCCGATGTGCTGCTGGATTCCAAGGGTGATGTTGTAATTCCCGGGCTGCTTGGTGTACTTATCCCACCCGCTGGCATTGCCCGGGAACAGCACGCCGGAAGCGCTCAGGAACGTGTCCAGACTCCCGTAGTAGAGGACGGGGTTGTACGCAACCGGCGGCTGGTTGGACGCCGGCTCATTCCGGATCAGTTGGTTGAACATCCCGAATCCGAGGCGGACGGCTGTCTTGCCGTTTCCGAACACGTCCCAGGCCAGCCCGAAGCGGGGCTGGAGCAACTGCTTGGGAACAACGAAGAAGGCCTTGGGATAGTTCGAGTCTCTGGACGTTACCATCCCGTTGGCCGGGTCGCCTGAGCCGGTGACGTAGGCTCCGATGAGGGCCGCCGGAGCGGTCTGCCCATTCAGGGGATTCAAGGCCAGCCGCTTGCCGCCGACCAGGACTGGCTGGTAGAGCACCGGCGCTTTGGTGCGGCTATAGCGCTCCCAGGCCCAGGAGGCCGTGTTGCCGTCCAATTGCCGATAGGGAGGGCCCCAGGCCACGCGCAGCCCCAGCTCGAGGGTCAGCCGCCGCGTCGCTCTCCAGGAATCCTGCACATACCAGTCGATGTTGTAGTTGTCCGCCTGGGGCCGGAGCCTCGTGGTCGGCTCCGTGTAGGACGTGAAGTTCCCCAGCATGGCATTCCCAAAGGGGTGGCCGGAATCGTTTGCATTGTTGGTGTCGCGGTTGAAACTGAAGCTGCCCATCCAGGTCTGGTTCCAGCCTGGGACCGAGATCATCACGTCTCTTTCAAAGTAGAAGCCGGCCTTGAAGGTGTGGCCGCCGCGGGTCGCGGTAAGCCCGTCGCCGAGCGTGTACCCGCTGTCGATCCGGTGCGCCGGATACCGCCCCCCCCAGTAACCGCCAAAATCGGTGGAGCTGCTGATCGCGCCGGTGAAGGTAGCCTGCGGGATAATGTCGTTCGGATTGACTTCCGGGTGCCACTGCCCCGCGGTGAACCCGATTTTGGAGCGCTGGATCTTCGCCAGCTCGTCCGGCGGCGCGAGCGGATGGTTGAGGAAAACGCGCTTCGCGGTGGCGTTGAACTCGTTGACCATGTTTGGATTGATGACCCGCGTGTAGTTCACCACGCCGCTCCTGGTCAGGAATTCGAGCGAGTCCAAGGCCATGGGCCAGGCCGCGAAACCGCCGGAACCGTTCCATCCATACACCGAATTGCCCCAGATCATTCCGCGAAAATACAGCGAGTCCCTGTCGGTGGCCCGGTAGTCCACCCGGAACACGTGCTGGAGTTTCGCCAACTCGAGGCTCTCCTGCCACTCGTAGTTGTAAGTGCCCTTCGTGAGGTCCCGGTTAAACTGGTTCGGCAACGCGAACACCTTGAGCAAGGCTTGCCCGCTCTTGTTGATCCGGTTCGTCGGGATGACGTTCCCGGCGAACGCCGCGCCATTCGCCAGCGGGTCCTTGACTACGATGAGCTTCCCGGCCGAGTCGAGCGACTGCGAGAAATTCCCGAGGCGTTCCTCCGCCGTGGGCATGGTGTACTTCGCCAGAGATGTTGGACGAGGAAACCAGCCGGGATTCCTTTCCACCTGGTAGAAGAAGAAGAGCTTCTCCCGGCTCGCATTGAACAGCCTGGGAATCGCAACAGGACCGCCCAGGGTCAACCCTTCGGTGACGTAGCGGTACTTTTCCTTCGGCCTGCCGCTTTGGTTGTTGAAGAAGTTGGTGGCGTTGAACATCTCGTGGCGCTTGTACCAGTAGACCGACCCATGGTAGTCCGTGGTTCCGCCCTTGGTGATGATGTTGATCATCGCGCCGCCGGCGCGGCCATACTCCGCCTGGTAGTTGTTCAGCAGGATCTTCACCTCGGCGGCCGAGTCGAAGTTTGCGTAAATCACGTGGGAGCCCGAGCTGCCCAGGTCGGTTGCCGGCGCTCCATCGAGGGTCACGGTGTTGGAGCTGCTGGCGAGCCCGTTGATCGCCGGGGTGCCGACGTTGGACCAGGTCCCTCCGACCGCCTCCACCGGGTCCCGCGTTTCGACGCCCGGCAGCAGGTTCAGCATGCCCACCACGTCGCGGCCGCGCTGCGCCAGAGTGTCCAGTTGCCTGGTGGTCAACAGGGCGGAGCCTTCCGCGCTGGCGGTCTGCACGTTCGCTCCTTCCGCTGTTACGGTTACTGTTTCGGTCAGCGAACCGATGGCCAACTGAATCGTGCCCAACGACAGCCGCTCGTTGGCCGTCAACTGGTTCCCGGTTCTCTGAAACGTTTGAAAGCCCTTGCTCTCCACCTTGACGGTGTAGGCGCCGGGCAGCACGGCGAGGAAGATAAAGCTGCCCGCCACGTCCGTGCTGGCGGTTCGCTGGGCCGCCGTGCCTTCGTTGATCAGGGTCACCGCGGCCTGCGCGATAACCTGTCCCGTAGGATCGGTCACCGTGCCGGCAATGGTCCCCGTGATAGTTTGTGCGAAGGCCCCGCCGGCGACGCAGATCAGCACGACCACCGCCAGGGCCAGTCGGGAGGCAAGTCTCATGTTCATAGCTTTCACCTTTCTGGATCAGTCAGTTTGGGGGCGGCCACGCACAGCCGCCCCCGTCACAACCATGGGCCTGAGCTTTTCAGGCGCCAGACTCTAGCCGCAAGCTCCCGGCCGGGGCCCTGTCCTCCAGGGAGGAATTCGCAGGGTGCATTCCCACCCGAGACTCAGCAGTGGGCCTATTATAGTGGCGGCCACGGAATTTGTCAATACTCCCTCCCGCCTGCGATCTTGAGCGATCACTATAGCGGTACATGCAAAACGCCGGGGAGGCACCCTCCGCCTCGATCCCCGACCGGCCCTGCGGCCGGACGAGCCAACGTTTGGTTGAGCTTACGATCGGTCGAGCGCCGCGAACGCTTCACCTTGGGCGTGTTTCCCGCACACACCGAAAGCCGATGTGGCGGTACCGGGCGCTGGGACGCTCTCTGAACCGGCTGGACACCCGCAGGAACCACAGGTACTTGTACCAGGAACCGCCGCGCAAGACGCGGCATTCGCCTTTTGCGGGACCGCGCGGATCCACGGCGGGACTCTTGGGGAACTCGGTGTAGTAGTCGTCCTGGTGCCAGTCCTGGCACCACTCCCAGACGTTCCCCAGCACGTCGTACAAGCCCCACGCGTTCGGCAACTTCCCCCCCACTGGGTGAGTCTGATCGCCGGAGTTGCGGCCGTACCAGGCAATTGCGTCCAGGCTCCCGTAATACTCTCCGGCCGTCCCCGCCCGCGCCGCGTACTCCCACTCGGCCTCGGTCGGCAGCCGGTAGCGGTAGCCGTCATTGCGCCCATTCAGGTTTGCCAGAAACTCTTGAACGTCGTTCCAGCTCACCTGTTCCACGGGCCGGTCTGCTCCCTTGAAGTCGCTGGGGTTACTCTCCATCATCGCTTCCCATTGCGCCTGCGTCACTTCGTACTTGCCAATCTGAAAGCCCTTCGTGATCCGCACCGGGTGCGCGGGTTTCTCGTCGTCCCCGCACTGGCTGTCCCCCGGCGAGCAACCCATCTGGAACTCTCCTGGAGGGATGGGCACAAATTCCCACCGTGGCAGCTCTGCCGGAAGCCGTCGGGGCGGTTCCCCCGCCCGCTTCTCCGCCCCAGCCTGGACTGGCGGGACCACGGCATGGGCGGCGTCTCCGGCTCGCAGCCGCGGCTCAACTGCCGGCGAGAGAGAGCAGTCGATCCACAACAGTGCTGCGACCAGACTCAGTTTTTGAAACAGAGCTCTCTGCTGCTGCATGGCGCCTCGAAAACGATCGCGGGCATGGCCGGATACCCTCTTGGGCCCCGATCAGCCCATAGCATACAGCAGACTGCCTTGCCTCGGGCGCTCCCGCACAGCGCCCGCCAGCGATATAATCACCAGCAGCCTACCCAGGCGCGCCGAACCATGCTCCGGCACCTGCTCTGCTTCGCCGCCGCGGTCGTTGGCCTCGGCCAGAACCCGGAGGGTTTCTTTCGCAGTGGCGGCGCCGACTTTCGAGGCACCGCGCCGGAACAGCGCCTCTACTGGCAACCGCATATCGAGCACAGTCACCGTGGAATCCTGAAGGCCGCCGATCTCGCCAAAGGGAAAGCCGTCGCCACCGTTCTTGGATCCGGCGTTGCCGCCGAGATCCCCCTCGCCGAGCTGGCCCGCCGCTTTGACCGCCTGATCCTGGTGGACATGGACGGCCCCAGCATGCTGGAGAGCCTCGAGCAGGTGCCGCTGGAGCTCCGCCCCAAGGTCGAGCTCCGCGTCATGGACGTCACCTCGTTCGCCGCCGCGCTCATGGAACGCCTGGGCGAGGCCATCGGCGCCAGTTCCACTGCCGAGGAAGCTTTTCGCCGCTACGATACCATCTTCAACGATCTCGCCCTCGGGAAGCCGGTGAACCTCCCGCCTTCCGACTTGGTCGTCTCCTCCCTGGTGCTCGCGGAGATTCCCCGCTACCCCTTTGCCTACGCCGACCGCCTGGTGCGCCGGCGCTTCAACATCCCGCTGGAAGCCTGGGAGGGGTCCGACCAAGCCTTCCGGAAACTCGTGTCCCTCTCCATCGAAGACCACCTGCGGCTGCTGGCCTCACTCTCTCGCGCCGGCGGAGCCGTATACTACGGCGACACCGTCTCGCGCGGTCCAGCCTATCACCGGCTGTCGCCGGAGACCCGCGCCGAGGTCGAAACCGCCGTCCTGGCCGATTTCCGGCGCCTCGGGCTGGCCGAATCCGCGAATCAGATCGCTGCCGCCGTCGGCCGCCTCTGCGAGGCCCAGCATCCCATCAAGGCCGAGATCGCGGCCTACGAACGGCTCCTCACTGCCTACCGCCAGGCCGGCGACAGCGCCTTCGAGCCCCTGCTGCCCATCGTGAAAGTACAGCAGCAATTCGAGCAGCGCGGGTTCTCCGTGCAAGGCGCGGGCGAGTCCTGGTGGTGGCTCTCGTACCCCTGCGCTATCGCTCAAGGCTCTGGCGCCTTCTACGTCAACAGTTGGATTCTGAGTCGTGGGCCCATCCGATAGCGGCATGGATGCCCGCGCCCGCCTCCGTCAGCCCTCTTGAGCGGTCACTATAGCGGTACACCCGCCGCCCAGTTTCTCCTTGACAGGCGCGTGCTTCTCAGTGAAGAATTAAGGGGAAACGGAGTCCTCGGCCAGAGGGAATGGTTTGGCCGCCCGAATGAAGGACATCGTTCGGGAGCTGGCCTTCAGCCACGAACCGCGGATGCCGTACGTCAGTGAGGAGGTCAAGCATACATGTTGTCGGCAAGAACTCGAACCCCAGCTTTGCTCATCCTGGGAATACTGCTGGCCTCGAGCCAGATGCTATGGGCCCAGATCGGCACGGGGCAGGTGAGCGGCACCGTGACCGACCCGCAAGGCGCGTCTGTTCCCGCCGCCACAGTGAAGCTCGTTAACCAGGCAACCAACATCCCCGTTCAGGTGACGACGAACCAGAGCGGGTCCTTCGTGTTCACCAGTGTCAGGCCCGGAAGCTATACCCTCTCGATTGAGATGCAGGGCTTCCGCACCGCGCAACTGCCTGCCTTCGATGTGGCGGTCAACCAGACAGTCACCCGGAACGTGACGCTCACCTTGGGCAACATCACAGAGACGGTGAACGTGACCGCGGAGGCCGAGATGCTTCAGCAGGCTTCGGCGGAGCTGGGCGCCGTCATTCAGCAGAGAGCCGTGGCCAGCCTGCCCCTGAACGGCAGGAACTTCACGCAATTGCTGAACCTCATGCCGGGCGCCAGCCCCGTCCAGACCGCGCAGTCGTCCAGCATCGGGACCGGGGACGGCAATGCCACGGGCATTCCGGGGAGTTCTGTCGCCGTTCACCCGTCTATGAACGGCCAATTTGGCCGTTCGATGGTCTACTACATTGACGGCATTATCAACACCGACTTCCGGGTGCAGACTTATGCCCAGTTGCCGAACATCGACTTGATTGACGAGTTCAAGGTCCAGTCTCACAACGACAAAGTCGAGTTCGGCGGCGTCACCGGCGGGGTGGTCAACCTGGTGTCGAAATCGGGGGGCAATGCTTTCCACGGTTCGGTTTTCGAGTTTGTGCGCAACGAGGCCTTCGACGCCCGCAACCCGTTTACCGACGCTACGCGGACGGCCCCGCCGGCCTACCGGCAGAATCAGTTCGGGGCCAGCGCCACGGGGCCTATTGTTCGCAACAAGACGTTCTTTTCGGGCGGATACGATGGCTGGCGTTTCGTCCGGTACACCACCAACCGGAGCTACGTCCCGACACCCGCAGAGCTGTCGGGCGACTTCTCGAACTCGCAGATCAAACGCAACATCTTCAACCCCCTCAGCACGCGTCTGGTCTCCGGCAAGTACGTCCGAGATCAGTTCCCGGGCAATGCCATTCCATCCAGCCTGATCCAGCCGATGGTTAAGAACTTCATCACAACGTATGGTCTGGCACCGACGCCCGGCTATGTGGACCCGGTCTACAACTACTATTTCATCGGCCAAACGAAAGACGTATCAGACAACTGGTCGCTTAAGCTGGATCACCACCTCCGTCAGTCGGACAGCGGGTTTTTCCGGTTCAGCCAGATGATCCAGGACAACATGGGGGTCTCCGAGAAGAGCACCAGCTACAACCATCTGACGGCCCGAAGCTACGGCGGAGGCTGGGTGCACGTCTTCCGCCCCACCCTGGTTCTGGACGTCCGGGGCGGCACTTCCGGGCGGGAGTTCGACCCTGCCGGGTACACAAAGTTCGGGGTCGGGCTGCAACCGATGAAAGACCTCGGCTACGGGGACATCGACCGTTTCCAGGGCCTGAGCCTCAGCCTGCAATCCCCTTGGGCGGGCGTAGGCGTCGGCGGCCCCCCAATTCGCAACAATCCGACCTGGAATGTCGGCATCCACCTGAGCTGGCTCCGTGGTAAGCACAATCTGAAGACCGGCTTCCAGTGGATCAGCCTCGAGCGGCTACAGATCAGTCAGGGGCAAACCTACTATTTCTATGACGAGCTGACCGGCGATCCCCAGGCCCCCGGCACCACCGGCGCGTCGCTGGCTTCCGCCCTGCTGGGCCTGCCGTCAAGGTTTGATGGCACGCTGCCGGAAATTGGCAAGGTCGGTTTCTCGATGGCGACGTGGTCGGCGTATTTCCAGGACGAATGGAAAGTGTCGCCCAAGCTGACCATAAACGCCGGAGTCCGCTTTGACTACAGCACGCGCCCGACCAGGAACCAAATCGGGCCCATGGCGGGCATAGACCTGGCCACGGGGACTTGGTTGATTGGGGCCGAGACGATGCCTCCGGCGTGCAATCAGGCCAAGCAGGCGCCGTGTATTCCGGGCAACGGTCTCCAGGACGTGCCTTACGGGGACAAGATCAAGTTGGCGGACACTCCGATGTTCATACCCGTCCCCACCTGGGACAACTGGGGCCCGCGCGCGAGCGTGGCCTGGCGGGCGACCCCCAATACCGTTGTGCGGGCCGGCTACGGCCTGAGCTGGGATGCGCTGTCGGCGAAGACGCAATTCCCGCAACACAACCTGGAGTGGCGGTGGCCCTCGACTCAGGGCTTTTCGGGGGTGGCCAACGTCACTGGCGACGCGCCGAAGTACATTAAAGACTTCCAGGGCCAATTCCCCGGCGTCTTGCCGGACGCAGCGGGCCCCTGGAACGCCACCGGCTGGATGAACGACCCCCAGCGAAAAGACGGCTACGCCAACCAGTGGAACGTGGAGATCCAACACCAGTTCACCCAGAGTACGATGCTGTCGGTCGCCTATGTGGGCAGCTACAACGGACGGCTGGACCGCACGGGTCTGGGCAACATAGCGCGGACGCCGGGAGCAGGGACACCGGCCGAGGTGAACGCCCGCCGGCCGGTCCCCTGGATGGGCGGCGTTTTCCGGTACAGCACCAGCACCGGCAGCACTTACTACAACGGCTTGCAGATCAAAGCCGAGCGGCGCTTCGCCAACGGGCTCCAGTCCCTGCTGTCCTACACTTGGTCGCGATCCATTGGCAACACCAGCGGTTGGTTCAATGCGGAGGAGGGGTCCGGCGGCGGGTGTCAGAACTTCTGGGACCTCAAGACCTGCCGGGGCGTTTCTGGGTTTGACGTTCCGCATTTCACCTCCTGGAGCACCTTTTACGAGCTTCCCGCAGGCCGCGGCAAGCGGTGGCTGGCGAGCGGTCCGGCGTCCTGGATTCTGGGCAACTGGCGGTTAACCTGGGTCTTGACGGCGCGCTCTGGTCAGGCGTACGACCTCAACGTAAACGGGGACATCGCCAATGTCGAAGGAGCCTCCACCGTCAGCTACGGGCGGCCGAACGTGGTTGGAGACTGGAGGGTGGCACAGCCGAGTGAAGCGATGTACTTCAACCCGGCCGCGTTTGCCATCCCGCGTTTTGAGTTCGGCAATCTGGGGAGGAACGCGATGAGGGGCGAGCCCGTGGTCGGCTTCGATGCCTCGGTGCTCAAGTCCATTCCGTTCCAGGAATCCAAGGAAATCCAGTTGCGCTTCGAGTCGTTCAATACCTTCAACATCATGATTTGGGCGCTCCCCGGAAGGACGATCGGCACGGCGGCCGCGGGCCGAATCACCTCGGTTACGACAACCCCGAGGCAGTTGCAGTTCGGGATGAGGTTCAGCTTCTGAAAACTACGCACTGCGGAGCCGGGTAACATGCAGCGCCCCGGCTCCGCCTTCATGCCATCTGGGAGGTAGGAATCTAATGCAAACATTGCGGATTTTCGCGTGTGCCATCTTCGGTTTCTGGCTGGTTCCAGCGGGTCTGCTCGCCCAGCAGCAACCCCCGCCGGCCACCCGGGCGGAACGGGGAGCGCCGGTAGTGGACGTGACGCAGTCGGCGGGCGCCTGGGTGATCTCAGGCCAGAAGAACCGAGTCACGCTCAACCCGTCCGATCTTGCCATCCAGGTGCAGGCCGGCCCCGTCACCTGGAGGCTGGCGCCGTCGTTGAAGGACGACATGCTGGTCAAGTCCCGCGGCGAGGAGTTCTACGTGCGGCTGCGAGACGCGGGAAGCATTCAGATCGAGCCGTACGACACGGGCTTCAAGACGGGCGTGAAGATCTCGCTCCAGAAGTTCCTCCACCACGGCCAACTGAAGGGAGGCGTGCCGCTGGATCTGCGGCTGTACCTGACCGTATGCCTGGAAGGGCCGGAGGAAGAGCTGGTCTTCGACATCAGCGCGGCGGAGGGCGAGGCGGTCCTCCGGCAACTGGATTGGCCCAAGGAGCTGGACGCCAAAGAGGTCTTTGACCTCACCGTCTTGAGCAATCGCTGGGGCACCTTGCTGCCGCGCGACTGGCCCAAGGAATACAATCCGATTCGGGCTATGACCAAGGAAGGGACGGTGGACCCCAAGGATGTCAGCGTCGTCGAGAGCAACCTCATCGAGTGCTGGTCGATGTCCTGGTGGGGGTTTCAGAAGGGCGCCTCCGCCATGATGATGATCGTCGAAACGCCCGACGACGCGGGCTACAAACTCCAGCATCCGGCGGGCGGCCCGACCGTCATGGGCGCCCGGTGGAGAGCCACGCTGGGCAGGTTCGGATATCCCCGCACCGCCAGGATGAGCTTCTTCACGAAGGGGAGCTACGTCACCATGGCCAAGCGGTACCGGCGGCACGTGATGGACCTCGGCCAATTCGTCTCACTGAAAGAAAAGATCGCGCGAGAGCCTCTGGTAAAGGAGTTGATTGGAACGCCGCACACGCGGTTGCATATACTGACCAACTACCGGGAGGGCGGTTTCAGGTACGACCCAAAAAACAAAGAAAGAAACTTCCGTGTGGTCACGTTCGACCAGCAGGCCGAACAGTTGCGGAAACTGAAGGCGCGGGGAATCGACCGGTTGTACGTCTGCCTGGCCGCATGGCCGTACCGCGGGTATGACCGCCAGCACCCCGACGAGCTGCCGCCGGCGCCGGAGGGCGGGGGCTGGGAAGGCATGAAGCGCTTTGGCGAGACGCTGCGGGAGCTCAACTACCTGTTTGTGCTGCACGACCAGTACCGCGACTACTACACGGACGCTCCTTCCTACCACGAGCAGTTCGCCATTCACGAAGAGGATATGGTCCGGCCGCCGCGCATATTCCCGGGATCGCGGTTCGGGCAGACGAAGTCCGGGTACGTTCCGTTTATGGATCACTGGGACGGGGGCCTCATGACTTACTTGACCCCGAGCCTCCAGCTCGGGCACCTGGTGAAGAACTACCGGCTCATGCTCCAGCGCGGCGTAAAGCCGCAGGGCGCCTACCTGGACGTCTTCGGCTACATTCCACCGGATGAGGACTTCAACCCCGAGCATCCAGCCACCCGGGCTGACAGCATGCGGGCCCGCGCGGCGTCCTTCCGGTGGGTGCGTAACAACCTGGGCCTGGTGGGGACGGAGGCGGCGGCCGACTGGGTGGTGCCCTACGTGGACTTCGGCTCCGGCAACCCGGGGCGGGGCACGGCCATTCCGGTGCCGCTCTACCAACTGGTCTACCATGACGCGATCGTGATCCCGGCCGGGGGACCGGCGGGCATGCTATACGGCGGGGTGCCGTCGGTAGGGGGTCGGGGAGGAGAGATCACTGATGAAAGCCTGGCCGCGGTGCGACGGGCGGCCAACCTGCACGCCAGGATCGGGTTGCTGGAAATGACCAACCACGAGTTCCTCGACAAAAACTATCGCAAAGAGCGCACCACCTTTGCCGATGGAACCACAGTGACTGTCGATTTTGACGCCGGCACCGTGGAGATCAAGCCGGAGGTGAAATGACCCGAGCCATGCTGCTTCTGTTGCTTCTCTGTTCGGTTTTGCCCGCCAGCGCGCAGGAGCGGGCGGCCTGGATGAAGCAGGCCCGCTGGGGCGTGATGACCCATTTCCTTGCTGAGTGGATCGCGCCGGAGGCGCACCGCAGCGTCGAGGCCTGGAACCAGCTCATAGACAACTTCGACGCGGAGGGCCTGGCGAAGCAACTGGAGTCAGTGGGCGCGGGATACCATCTGCTGACCATCGGACAAAACTCCGGGTTCTACATCTCACCCAACGCGACTTACGACCGCCTGGTCGGCAACCAGCCCAGCAAGTGCTCCCGCCGGGACTTGGTGGCGGACGTCTCCGCAGGCCTCCAGAAGAGAGGGATCAAGCTGATGGTCTATCTGCCCTCGGGTGCTCCGGCTCGGGATTCCGTGGCGATCAAGGCCCTGGAGTGGAGAAACGGCCCCTATCCCAATCGCGAGTTCCAGCTCAAATGGGAACAGGTGATCCGGGAGTGGTCTCAACGGTGGGGGAAGAAGATCGCCGGCTGGTGGTTCGACGGTTGCTACTTTCCCAACTCGATGTACCGTTCACCGGAACCGCCTAGTTTCGCCAGCCTGGCCGCCGCGGCGCGGGCCGGCAACCCGGCGAGCGTAGTGGCCTTCAACCCGGGCGTAGTGTACCGCATCATTTCGGTCAGCCCGTTCGAGGATTACACGGCCGGGGAGATCGATCAGCCTGACCGGCTGACGATCCGGCGCGCCTCGGAGGGGAAGGTGGATGGCGCTCAGATCCAGGTGCTGAGTTACTTGGGCAAGACGTGGGGCCAGGGTGATCCGCGCTTCTCCGTCGAGCAGATCATCACCTGGAGCCGCAACGTTACCGGGCAGGGAGGCGTCGTCACCTGGGACGTGCCGATTCAGCCGAGCGGATTGATCTCGCCGCCCTTCGTAGACCAGTTAACGGCCGTGGGCAAGGCGCTGGCCGGGAAGTGAAGCCCGGTCAGCGCTTCACGGGCACCAACTGCACTTCGCGCAGTGTGAAGCCCATCTTCTTCTCGCTGCGGATGGACTCCGGCTGCACGCTGAGCTGCGCCAGCGCCGGCCCTTTCAGGGTCACCGTTCCGAGTTCCGTGTAGAGGTCGCGCCAGCGGGGGTTCCTGGCGTTCTTGCGCCACTCTCCCTCGGTGACCAGGCCCTTGATCTCCTGGCCGGCGACGGCGACCCTCACCGTGTGGCCGCCTTCCCAGAGGTCGCCAACCTGGGGACCGCGCGATTCGCTGGTGACCAGGACTACCTTGTAAGAACCCGGGCGATAGCAGCGGAAACTCCAGCTCAGCGTGTCCTGAGGGTTGAACCATCGCGTCGCGACACCGCGGTTGTCAATCGCCAGGGACGATTCCGAGGACGCTTTCCGGACCTCCGCGAAGATCGGCGAAAGAACGACGCGGCCATCGGGATGCTGCTTGAGCTGGGCATCCACCTGGGGCGCGCCGTCGATTTCGAGCGCAACCACGGAGACGTCCTTGTCCGGCGGGGTCTTCGGGAGACTGACCCGGAGCACGTCGAGTCCGGCTTTCAGGTCCGCCGTCTGTTTGAACTTGAGCGCGGTTGCCGGCTGGGCCAGCAGACGGGCGGCCTTGACCCTGTTCTTCAGCCCGTACAGGATGAAATCGTTCCCCGGCCATTCCACCAAGTGGAGGTAAAGCTTGCCGGGCTTCACGGTGATCGCGCCCCAGTCGAACTCATAGGGGAACGGGCTGGGAGCGGCGCCGTAGATCGCCTGGTTGTTGACTTTCATCCAGCGGCCGACCTCCAGCAGGCGCTCGACGCTCGGCTGGGGGATCACCCCCTCGGCCGTCGGCCCGACGTTCAGCAGGTAGTTGCCGTTCTTGCTGACCACATCGACCAGTTGCCGGATCAGCGTCTGCGTTGACTTCCAGTTGTGATCGTCCTTCTTGAAGCCCCAGGTGTCGTTGAGGGTGACGGGCGTCTCCCAGTCGTAGTCCAGCACCTTGGCGGGGATCTGGTTGTCGCCCATGCTGCGATAATCGCCGACGTCGTGGCCGACGCGCCCGCTGACCAGGCAGGCGGGCTGAAGGGAGTGCACCAGATTGGCGATGTCCTGGCTCTGCTCCTTGCTGATGCGCATGGGCGTGTCGAACCAGATCAGCCCGATCGGGCCGTATTGCGTCAGGATTTCGCGCACTTGAGGTTTGGCCAGGTTGTTGAAGTACTCGGCGAAGTCCTTCTTACTCTCGTCGTAGTCCCAGGAATTGCCGACCCCGTTGGGGTGATGCCAATCCTGGGCCTGCGAGTAGTAGAAGCAGAGCCGGAGGCCGTGCCGGCGGCAGGCTTCGGCCAGTTCCGCCAGGGGATCGCGCTGGAAGGGCGTCGCGTCCACGATGTTGTAGGGCGAGACCTTCGAGCGGTACATGGCGAAGCCGTCGTGATGCTTGGACGTGATGACGATGTACTTTTGGCCGGCTTCCTTGGCCAGGCGGACCCACTCGTCGGCGTTGAACTTAACCGGATTGAACTCGCGCGCCAGGAGCTCGTATTCGCGGACCGGGATGCGCGCGCGGTTCATGATCCACTCCCCGATGCCGGGGATGAGCTTCCCCTTCCACTCGCCGGCGGGCACGGCATAGAGTCCCCAATGGATGAACATTCCAAAGCGCGCCTCGCGCCACCATTCCAGACGCTTCTCGCGCGCGGGGTCGCTGACCTGGGCAGGCAGGGGCAGAATGCAGAAGAACAGAAGCACGAAAACGCTGGCTGCGGCGCCAAGCCGCATCCGGGATCTTTCTGTCACAGTCGGGCTCCTTTCCCGTGGCGCCGGACCGGGCCGGGCGCGCCACACAATCTTATCCGAACTGCCACACACTATGCTATCTTCCGGCTGGATGGACGACCCGACGAAGACAGAATCTCCGGCCAGTTCGGCTGCGACCGGAGCAGGGCGACGGCCTCAGGCGGACGTGTTGGCGTTGCTGCTCTGCGTGGTGTTCTTTCTCCAGGGTTTCGTGTTCGTCTCCCGCGTGCCGATTCACAACGACGAAGCCCTGTTTGCCGGGGGGATCTTTCAGCCGATCACAGTCGAACACACGGTGCGGCTGTTCCGGCGCACGATCCCGACGATGGTGATGAGCTACATCGGCGCGCCGAAGACGTGGCTGTACGCCGGGATCTTTCGCGTGTGGCCTCCCTCGCTTTGTTCCCTCCGCTTGCCGGCACTGGCGATCGGAGCACTCACGGTGTGGCTGTTCTTTCTGCTGCTGCGCGACACGATTGGGCGGCGCGCCGCGCTGGCCGCCTGCGCGCTACTGGCGACCGACGCCACCTTCGTGCTGACGACCACGCTGGACTGGGGGCCCGTGGCTCTACAGCATCTGCTGCTCATGGGCGGAATGCTCCTGCTGTGGAAGTTCAACAGCTCGGGACGGCTCCTGCATCTGGGCGCCGGGTTCTTTGCCTTCGGGCTGGGGCTGTGGGACAAGTCCCTGTTTGTGTGGATGCTCGTGGGGCTTGCCGCCGCCACCGCCGTGGTCTTCCCGCGTCAGTTGCTCTCGAAGATCACCTTCCGGCGCCTTGCGGTGGCGGGTCTTGCGTTGATGATCGGCGCCTTGCCGCTGATTCAGTACAACGCGGCCCGTCACTTGAAGACACTGGGCGCGAACGTCCGCTTCTCCACGGCCGGCGTGGGCGAGAAGGCGAAGGTGCTGCGGTACAGCTTGCAGGGCGACTCGATGTTCGGCTACCTGGCGGCCAACGAACCCCCGCCCCGGCCGGGCCGGGCCGGCGGAGCGCTGGAGCAGGCCTCTCTGGCACTCAGCCGGACCACCGGGCGCCGCCAGAGCGGGTTCCTCATATGGGCCGCCCTGGCTGCACTGGCCCTGCTGCCCTGGCTTTGGAACTCCCCGGCCCGCAAACCGATGCTGTTCGCCCTGGTCTTCATGGTCGTGACGTGGTTGCAGGTGGCGCTGAACCAGGATACGGGGGGAGGCGCTCACCATGTGGTGCTGATGTGGCCGTTTCCGCATCTGTTCATCGCCGTGGCGTTCACCCAGGCCTCCCTCCGGTTCCGCCGGGCGGGTCCTGCCGTTCTGGTAGCACTCGCCTCGGTGATCTGCGCTTCGAATGTGCTGGTCACCAACCAGTACCTTGCGCAGTTGACGGAGTGGGGCACGACACCTCTCTGGACTGACGCCATCTACCCACTCGCGGAATACACGGAAAAGCTCGGCGCGAAAAGAATCTACGTGATGGACTGGGGCATGTTCGAGTCGCTGCGGTTCCTCAACCGCGGCCGGCTCCCGCTGCTGATGGAGCGCCCCCCGGAGGCGGATCCCGCATTGCGGAAAGTGCTCTCCACCGAAAGCGCAGTCTTCCTCGGACATACCACCGGCAATGAAACCGCGGTATCGATGAGTGCCGAGATGCACGCCCGGGCGGAGGCGGCCGGTTACCGCAAGGAAGTACTGACCGTCATTGCCGACCGGAATGCGCGACCGATGTTCGAGGTGTACCGCTACCGGCCTGCCACGGCCGCACCGCCAACAACAGCAACAAGCAGGACGCCAGCGAAATGAGGGCGCCGGCACGCAAGCCGCGGGCGCGGTATTGGAAGCGCAGGGTGTGCGCACCCGCCGGCACGGACACTTGCTGAAAAGCGCGGGAGAAGGAGCGGATTGGGACTTCACGCCCGTCAACGAATGCGCGCCAGCCCGGATAGAACTGCTCAACCAGGACAAAGTCGCCGCCCGAGGCAGAGTCCAGCAGGAACTCGCGCCGTTCCGGAACCCAGCCCGTGCATTCGACCGTACCTGCCGGCCAGCGATAAGCCGGCAGCGCGTCCAGGAACTCAAAGACGGCGGCGAAGGTTTCGGAGGACCCGAGGAGACGGAAGCGCGGCTGGCCGAGCAGAGCCTGATGATACGGGCTGCCGCGCACTGTGATCACGTAGCGGACTCCCAGCCGTTGCAGCACCGCCGCCCGGGCCGGATCCACTCTGAAGGTTCGATCGCTGGCAAACTCGACGGCGCCCTCGACCTCCTCCCTGTACCTCGCAGGCAGCATGGGGTCGGCGCCCTGCGGGCTGGCCAGCCCGTAGTGCCGGATGTCCGGTACGGTGGGGTTCTCGTTCATCACAACGCGAAAGGCGGGAGCGCCCCGCAGGCGGGCGTAAACCGACCGCTCCATCCCGATATAGTCCGGACCTCCGAAACGGGCATCCCCGGCAAACATCCGGTCAAGGTTCCCGTCAGCGGCATTGAAGCGACGGCTGGTCCCATACACCTTGAGGTCGGTCCAGACGAGCAGCAGCAAGACCGCCGAGAGCGCAGCCCGCCACCCGGGCCGCGCTTCCGCTCGCAATGCCAAGAGGCCCAGGCTGAAGCAGACCAGAACTGCGGCCGTCTCTGCGAGACTGGCCCAGCCGGAAAGAAATGTGCGCCCGCCAGCGCGCCAAACCAGGAGCTGGCGCACGGACCAGCCTGACATCAGCAGAAGCCCAACGACGGTAAGAGATGTCCGTGCCGCGCGCGCACGCCGGCTCAGGAAATCATCCACGGCCACGCCGACCAGGAAGGCCGCGGCCAGCGGCAGGCAGGCGAGGAAGTTCCACTCCCGAACCATCTGGTCCAGGGGCGGAAGGCGGCGGAGCAGGGCCGCCACTGCGCCGAAGGGGTTCAGCATGATCAAGTGGCAGGCCCCGACCAGTATCAAGGCTGGTGCTGCGGCGCGCATGCACCCGCGCCGCAACCACCAGCCCAGAGCGAACAGCGCGGGCGCGCCAAGGTAGAGGTACGGCTCGTCGATCCCGGGCGGCAGGTGGCGGGCGTTGTCGAAGTAGTTGGGCATGAAGAGGGTCAAGTAGTCCTGGAGCCGCGGCAGGCCCCCCCCGAATGATTCCCAGTGCACCTTCATCGAGGCGGCTTCGGCCGCGGGCAGCACCTGCACCATCGCCACCAGCAGCGAGGCGGCCAGAGCCGCCGCGCCTGCCGGGGCCAGCCAGCGTCGCTCCTTGAGCGAGAGCGCATATACCAGAACGCATGTGCAGAGCACCACCCAGATGAACGGGAAACCCGCCAGGAAGCAGAGTGCCGAGGCCGCCACCACCTTCCACAGCGGGCGCCAGGTGCGGGAGCGAGCGGCCTGATCGATTCCCCAGAAAGCCAGCGGAAACCAAACCACGCCGCAAGTGGCGCCCAGATGCTGCACCTCGTTCAGCAGGAAACCGCCGAAGGCGAAGCTCGAAGCTCCGCAGATCGCCGCCAGCCGGCGCAGCCCGCGGTCGCGCAGCCATAGGAAAGTGAGCAGCAGCGCGATCCAGTAGTGGAGCGCAACCAGAACCTGAAGGCTCATGAAGGACAGGCCGGCCCGTGACCAGTTGGCCGCGAACAGCAGCCAGTTCGGCGGATAAAACAGGCCGGCCTGGATGTTGCCGGCGAAAGTGAGGCCACAATCAATGCCGGTGTCCCATTCCGGGAACCGGCCCGCCCGAAGACTCTTGAAGGCGTAGTTGAGCAGCGGGTAGTGATAACCGTTGATGTCCCAGATGAAGTGGACGCGCCTCAGGGGGGGAAGGTACTCGGCGAAGAAGAGCCAGGCGGCCACGAGCGAGAGCAGGGTGAACAGGCGCCGCTCAGTCCACCAGGCCCGGTTCGCGGGAGTCATGCGGGATTCCAGCGGGGCGTCACCAGGCCCTCATTCTCGCACGTCAGGAGTCAGACTGGTTGTTGCGGCTGCTCGAGAAGCGGTGCGTCGTGACGCCCCTGGCGGCCGGGCCCTCCGCGCTCATCGGCGGCCATCGGCGGACCTGCGTGATAATCGGTTATCACCAGAGATGTCACATGCGCGCTGCTTCCGGCTTCTGCCGGCCGATGGGCGCCTGACGAAGCGCTTGTTCGGGAGGATGCTGCGGTATTCGTCCTGAGAAGAACCCCAAGGAGATGGCCACATGACACACCAGGCATGGAAACCTGCCGGCATCGCCCTTCTGCTGGGCGTGGCGGTTAGCTGCGGCCAGCCGGCCAGCGCCGGCTCACCGAAGAACCAGCTCTTCTCGCGGATATACGGGTGCGAGGCCGCCGTAAGAATCGGTAACTCGATGGGGGAGCCGGTCGAGGGCTGGCCCTGGTGGAGGATCGAGAAGACCTACGGGTTCCTGGACAGGTTCCTGCCCAGCGGCAGGCGGGAGAAGGACCGGGCAGTGCCGCAGCGCTTCGGCCAGGACTGGGTGTACCGGGCATACCGCCGTGAGCCCGGCTGGGGCGAGGACGGCATGGAGCGGTACAAGCTGGTCACGTCCGCCATCATCAGGAAGGGCGGCCGGATCACGATCGAGGATCTGGCCCGGCAATGGACCGAAGACATTGACCCAAGCAAGTTCGGCTACCATCTGGGCCCGCAGGACCTGATCATCTATAACCTGCTCAAGGGCGGGCTTCCCCCTTGGGAGGTGGGCCGGTATGCCATATGGCCGGGCTTCATGGGCACCAGCAAGATGATCATTCCCCTGGGCATCGTGAATGCCTGCCGGCCGGATAACGCGGCCCGCGATGCGCTGGATATTGCGCGCATCAAGGACGTTCAGGGCCGGCCGATCTGGCGTGACGACAAGTACAGCGCGGACGGCAGACTCAGCAGCACGCTGGTCTGGGACTATGCGCTGGAGAACGCCGCGGCCATCGCTGCGGCTACCGCGGAGGCGCTGCGGCCGGGCGCTACGGTGAACTCGATCATCGAGACCGCGCTGGCGCAACTGCCCGGCGGCGCGCGCCGGGAGGTCGAGACAGTGCTGGGCTTTGCGCGCAAGGCCAAGGACTGGAAAGAGATTCGCCCGCTGTACGACAAGTACTACGAGGGCAAGCCCGTCTCGAACGCCATTGAGATTCTGGCCGGAGGCCTGGCCTGTTTTCTGCTGGCGGATGGGCGCCCGCGCGAAGCGATTCTCTACGCCGTGAACCTGGGCCGCGACACGGACTGCAAAGCCTACGTAGCGGGCGGGCTGGCCGGCGCTTTCCGCGGGATCGAGGCGGTGCCCGCGGAATGGGTGGAGACGGTGGAGAAGGCCATCCTCACCGACACCTACACCGTCTCGCGGCGCACCGCGCGCCAGGCGGCCGAAGGGCTATACCAGGCCTGCCTGAACGAGATGCGCAGGTCGAAGACCGCCGACAGCGAGATCGAGACCCTGCTGGCAAAGTGAGGTCCGCAGATGAGTAATAGGAAGCGGCGCGTTTGGCTGGCGCTGGTTGCCTCCGCGAGCCTGGCGGCGCAGCCTGCCCGCGCAATCAAAGTCGATCCGAAGGCGGACGTCCACCCGACCGCGGTCCTGATGGGGAACGTCACGGTAGGGGCCTACACGAAGATCGGCCCCAAGGTCGTCATCCAGGGAGAGGTTGCGATCGGCCATCACGTCAATATTCTGGGGAATGCCGTCATCAGCGCGGAGAAGGGGACCATCGGCAACTACGTGCGGATCGACTACGGCGCCAAGGTGGTGGGCGGCCGAGGGATTGGCGCCCGCACGGTTCCGGATCAGCTATACATTCGGGACAACTGCTGGGTGGGGATGAACGCAACGGTTCGCGGTTCGCGGATGGAAGAAGGCTCCGCGGTGGGCAATGGCGCCGTCGCCGACTTCAATACCCACCTGGAGAAGGGAGCGGTGCTGGCCCACGGCGCCGTCACTACCCACGACCTGGTGATCCCGGCCAATGCTCTCGCCGAAGGCATCCCGGCCAAAATCACAAAGCAGGCCGCAACGGATGCCGACCGGCAGAGAATCCTCGGTTTGATCCCCTCTCAGTGGATTCATCACGAGCACGACCGGATCGCGGCCGCCATCGACAAGAACCCTCCCCAAGTAAGGGACAGTTACCCCGGCATAGACGGCAAGCAGTACTGGAGGGGAGAGGCGAGGATCGACCCGACGGCCAAGGTCCATCCGACCGCCATCTTCAACGGGAAAGTCACCATCGGCGCGCATACCCGGATCGGTCCCGGCGTCATTATCTCCGGCGGCGCCGTCGGCCATCACAGCGATATTCGCGCGAACACGAACATTCGCGGGGACATCGTGATCGGCAACTACTGCTACGTGGGCGAGAGAGTTCACGTTGCCTCCAGCCGCACCGGCGGATTCGACGATCCGCTCTGGATCAAGGACTACTCCTACGTCAGCCCCGGCTCGGTGGTTCACGCGACCAAGATTGACGACCACGTGTACTATGGCGCCAATGTCACGACCGACTACGGCGATCGCGTCGAGCCGGGCGCGGTGCTGAGCAGCGGAGCGATGGTCTTTCATGATTCGCGGATCCGCGCGGAAGCGGTCGTCGAAGGCAACCCCGGCCTGATGGACCGCAATGCCGGAATCCCCGACGAAAGGCGGATGGCGCTGATCGGGTTCCTGCCCCAGAGATGGATCGCGGAGGTGATGGGCCCCGCTCTGGAGCGCAGCGAGACCTACGAGACTCCGCTCCGCAACTGGGAGTACACCAACCGGGGAACGGTCAAGGGAACCGTCGAGCCGGGAGCTACCCTGGTGGGCAACGTGAACGTGGGAGAAGGCGCCAGGATTTTTCCCGGCGCCTACATCGAGGGAAATGTGACTATTGGCAAGCGGGTCGATATCGTCGTGGACGTGATGATTATCTCGAACGACTTGACGATCGGTGAGCACACTCACATCTACGACAAGGCGATGATAGTGGACGGCCGTCCGGCGGAGACGGGGAGCGCGACCAACCGCGTCGCGGACGCGCCGCGCATCGGCATTTTCTGCTGGATCAACCACCTGGCGGCTCTCCAGGGCGCCTGGCTGGATGACTTTTCCTTGGCGAATATCGGCGCCAGCGCCGCCTTCGGAACCCGGATCGGTCGCGAGGCCTTGCTGCTGAACGGCGCGGCGACGTACGCGGACCAGAGACTCCCGGCCCGGTCGATCTCCTATGGCGCCCCAGCCAAGGTGCGGGTCATGGATTCGACGATGCGAGAACGGATGGTTTTCTTCTATGGCCGAGACTGGCCGACGTGGGAGCGGCAGGCCACGCCGAAGGAGCTGAAGAACTACAGACTGCCGGAGTAAGGGGTCGTCCCATGGAGGATGACAATCGATCGCCGCGTTCCCGTGAGCCCGCTTTCTGTGTTGCTTGTTCGGCGAGCAGGCGTGATAATCGGTTGTCAGCAAGCATGCCCATAGTCACTCTCACCAAAGTCGAACAGGTTCGACACGCTCTCCTTGTACAGATAATTTCGGGCGCGCTTCGGACGGGCGTTGATCCATGAATTCAACCGCATTACTGGGAGCGGCGTTGGTCCTTGCCGGCGGGGTTTTGCAGGGCACCTTCGCGGTGCCGATGAAGTACGCGCGAAAGTGGGCCCACGAGAACATCTGGGTGGTCTTCTGTCTCACGGGAATGGTGATCTTCCCGTGGCTGCTGACCGCCAGCGCCGTGCCGTCGCTGGCCCGGGTCTACGCCTCCGATTCATCCGGGACCTTGCTGGCGATCGTCTCCTTCGGGATCGTGTGGGGCGTGGGCGCCACGCTGACCGGCCTGGGGCTGAGGATGCTGGGAATCGGCCTCGGCCTCGCCATCATCCTGGGCCTGAGCGCTTCGGTGGGCTCTCTGGTGCCCCTGCTGGCGCTCACCCCGGAGAAAGTGTTCTCCACTCAGGGGACCTACTATCTGGCGGGCACGCTGGTGATGTTTACGGGTCTGGCGCTGGTCGCTGTGGCAGGTTTGCTGCGGGAGCGGAGCAGCGACGGGGCAGAACGCGCGGGAAGAGCCTCCTTCACGGCCGGGTTGCTGGTGTGCATCGCCGCGGGCGTGCTCTCCTCGACGTTGAACTTCAGCTATGCCTTCGGCGGCGAGCTGATCGAAAACGCGCGCCGGGCCGGCGCCTCGGCCGTGTGGGCGCCGAACGTCGCTGCCGCCCCGGCGACCACCGGCGGATTCCTGGCGAATCTGCTGTACTGTGCCCACCTCATGCGGCGGAACGGCAGCTTCAGCCGCTTCCGGCTGCCCGGCTCGGGAGGCCACTGGCTGCTGGGCGTGATGATGGGGGCATTCTGGTACGGCGGCCTGGCGGCGTACGGCATGGGCCTCTCCCGCATGGGCGCCTTCGGAACCGTGGCGGGCTGGCCTTTGCTCATGGGCGCGATCATCGTCAGCAGCAACGCCGCCGGCCTGCTGACCGGAGAATGGCGCCAGGCGGGAAGGCGGGCCAAGACGTACCTGTTTGCGGGCAGCGCCGTGATCCTGGCCGCGCTGGCCGTGCTGGCCCTGGCGCAGAAACCGTGAGGCGGCGGATCTTTTCGCAGCAGCGAGGTGTGCCGTGACTCGAACAGCCAACTGCCTTCAGAAACTCGATCGCATGATGAACACCCTCCGGCATCACGAGCCGGACCGCGTGCCGGTCAGCGATTTCTTCTGGACCGGCTTCCTCAAGCGCTGGCGGGAGGAACTCGGGCTCGCCCCGGACGCCGACATCTACCGCTACTACGACCTCGACTGGCGCCAGGTGAACCCGAATCTCGATCCGCACATCAAGCCGTTCGAGATCCTGCACGAGGACGCCGAGGAAGTCGTGGTGCGAACGGGTTTCGAGGCGGTCATCCGAAAGAGATTCGACCGGCCCATGCCGGCGTTTCTCCGCTTCGAGACGGACACCCTCGAGAAGCTGGAGGCCTTCGAGTTTGACGATCCCTGGGACGAGCGCCGCTACTACAGCCCGGGCGACGACCAGATCAACGGTGTGGGCGACTCGTTCTCCCGGAACCTGCCCTCTTTCGTGGACCGCTTGAACGCGGATTACGCGGACTTCCCCGTTTTCGGCGGAGTGTGCGAGGCCCACGAGATGCTCTGGCGCATCGTGGGTTCGGAAAACGCGATGCTTTGGATCGGCATGTACCCGGACCAAGTCGCCAGGTTCGTGGGCCGGATCTTCGAGTTCTCCCGCGAAATCGTCAGGGCGCAGATCAAGGCCGGCGGCGGCAAGCTGGCCGGGATGGTGATCTGGGGCGACGTGGCCTATACGAAGACCATGATGTTCTCGCCGGAGTTCTGGCGGCGGCACTTCAAGCCCGGCGTCGCGGCGCTGGTCAGGGAGAGCCACGATCACGGGCTGCCCGTCATATACCACGGGTGCGGGAACGTCAACCGCATTTTCGAGGACTTCATCGAGATCGGCGTCGATGCGTACAACCCGCTGGAAGCCAAGGCCGGGTTGGACGTGGTGGACCTGCGGCGGCGGTTCGGCCACCGCATCGGCTTCTGCGGGAACATGGACGTCCTGCTGTGGGCGAACGGGACCCGGGAGGAGCTGCGCCAGGCGGTTCTGAGGAAGCTGAACGCGGCCAAGGGCGGAGGCTTCATCTTCCAGTCCGATCACTCGGTGCCGGACAACGTCTCAGCCGAGCGCTACGAGTACGTGCTGGGGCTGGTGCGGAAGCACGGGACCTACCCGCTGGACCTGGCGGAATTCGATCTGCCGGAGCTGGGTTAACGCGCGCCCGCGTGCTATATTGGCCCCCGGAGGGTTCCCGACATGCGACGCGCGCACTGCGCACTGGTTTGGATTCTGGCTGCGTCTGCACTGGCTCTGGTCCTGAGTCCGGCGGTTCGGAGCCAGACATCCGCACCCCCATTGCCTGCCTCCGATCCCGCGCGCGAGGCGCGCCTGGCGTGGTGGCGCGAGGCCCGGTTCGGCCTGTTCATGCACTGGGGCATCTATGCCGTCCCCGCCGGGGAGTGGAAGGGCCTCGAAAAACAGAGGGACCTCGGGGGCGAGTGGATCATGCAGCGCGCCCAGATCCCCGTCAAGGAGTACGAGCTGCTGGCGCAGCAGTTCAACCCCGTGAAGTTCGACGCGCGCGAGTGGGTCCGGCTGGCCAAACGCACGGGGATGCGCTACATCGTCATCACCGCAAAGCACTGCGACGGCTTCGCCATGTTTGCCTCGAAGGCGAGCCAGTACAACATCGTGGATGCCACCCCGTTCGCGCGCGACCCCATGCGCGAGCTCGCCGAAGCCTGCCGGAGGGAAGGCATCCAGCTGGGCTTCTACTACTCTCATAGCTGGGACTGGCACGAGCCCGACGCGCTGGGCCTCGATAACAAGTGGGACTTCCCCGACCGCGCCAAGAAAGACATCAACCGTTATCTCCGTGCGAAGTCGCTGCCGCAGGTGGAAGAGCTCGTAACCCAGTACCGGCCGGCGCTCATGTGGTTCGACGTGCCCAACGATCTCACGCGCGAGCACAGCCAGGCCTTCGTGGACATCATCCGGAAGAGGGCGCCCGACTGCATCATCAACAACCGCGTCGGCAATGGCCTGGGCGATTACGATACCCCGGAGCGGGTCATTCCCCGGCGGCCGAGGGGCGACTTCGAAGTCTGCATGCCCCTGAACGAGCACTGGGGCTACGACAAGAACGACCACCGGTGGAAGGAGCCGCCCGTCGTAATCCGCCAACTGGTGGAGATCGCCTCGAAGGGAGGCAATTACCTGCTCAACGTGGGGCCGACGGCTGAGGGCACGTTCCCGGCGGAAGCCGTGCGCGTGCTGACCGAGATCGGCCGGTGGATGGATGCGAACGGAGAGAGCATTCACGGCACCAGCGCCGGTCCGCTCGGGGCCGTGCCGTGGGGTTGCTCGACGGCCAAGGCGGGCACCGTCTACTTGCACGTGTTCCAGTGGCCGCGCGATGGTCGTCTCGCGGTGCCCGGTGTGAGAGCGAACGTGAAGCGCGCGTGGCTGCTCTCCGACCCGGCGCACAAGAAGCTTGGCGCGACACGCATCGGCAATGTGGACTGGCAGCTAAGGCTGCCGGCGAAGCCGGCGGACCCGATCGACTCCGTCGTGGCGGTTGAGTTGGAGGGCCCGCCGGATGCCGACCCCACAACCGCTCTGTTCCCTCATCCGGACTACAGGTACGTCTTCGGCGCCGTGGCGGCTTCCGTCCAGGGCCGCGGCGCGAGGTACGAGCCGGTCATCCGCCAGCGCAGGCCCTACGACCGCATCGGCGCGTGGACCGACCCGCAGACTGGGGTCGCCTGGCAATTCCGCGCGCCGGTTGCCGGGTCGTACAACGTGGAACTGACGTACAGCGCCGCCGCGGAATCCGCCGGCAACGCGTTCGTCCTGATGGCCGGGGCGAACACGCTCGAGGGCAAGGTGGAACCTACCGGCGGCCTCGAGGAGTTCAAGACCGTCACCCTGGGCGCCGTCACCATCCAGCCGGGCAGGCATGAACTGACGGTCAAACCGAAGACCATCGCCCCAGGGTCTCCTCTGATGCAGCTTCACGCCGTGGCGCTGGCGCCGGTGGCCGCCGCGAATCCCAGATGAGTCGCCAGAGGCGGCGCTCATCTACCAGACCGGGATCGGCAGCTTGTCAAGTTCATGATATATCCGGTAGGGCGTGACCTCTCCCACCGCGTGGAACGGCCGGAACTTCGCCATCACCCGCGTGCCGTCCGGTGGAGCCAGGCGGAAGACGCCGGGCTGCTCGTCGGCGACCAGCCACTTCTCCACCTCGTCCGGCTCGGGCAGGCGCGGTATCGCCTCCATCACCCAGTCGTCAAGCACGAGGACCACCGGCCCGCGCACGACGGCAACCCGTCTCGGGTGTTGGCGGTCCACAGGCTCCATCCGGAGGGTGAGCGGAATTCGGATCTCTACCGCGTCGCCGGGCTCCCACACGCGCTCGACCTCGGCCCAAGTGCCCGGTCGGCATTCGATATTGAGGCGCGCGCCGTTTACTTTCACCGAAACGTCGCGCGTCCACGCGGGCACGCGGAACTTGAGCGCGAACTGCGTCCTCTGCCTCATCTCCAGACGCAGCGTAGTGCTGTCCGTCTGCGGGTAACTGGTTTCCTGCACCAGCCGGACCTCGGTCTCCGGAGTGCGCCAGGTCACCTCCGACGGCAGATACAGATTCACGCAGAGACCGTAACCGTCCTTGAAGTAGATCAGGTTGTGATAGTCCGCCACACACTGGATGTACGTCCCGGAGCAGCACGAGTAGCGAGACACCTTGTAGACCTTCATCCCCCCGCAGAGACGGTAGTCGGAGTAATAGAAGTGCTTGCCGCCCGTCGTTATCGGGAGCGCGGTGCCGACACCGTTATACAGCAGCCGCTCGGCCCAGTCGCCGTACCGCGCTTCTCCGGTGAATTGGATGAGGTGCCGCGCCAGCTTGAAGCCGGCCCACGACCCGCAAACCGTCTCGAAGGTGCAGTTCCGGGCCTCCAGGCTCCTTCCGAGCGTACCGTCGGCCGGAACAAACCTCTCCATGGGACCGTAGCCGCCGGTGGCGTAGCACTGGCTGTGTTGGAGAAAATCGTAGGCGTTCTTGATGATTCCGAGGCAGACCGGGTCGCCCGTCACGGCGTAAGCCATCGCCGCGCTGCTGAACGTGTTGACGTGGCTGTAGGCATGCACGCCATAAGGGTCTGATGGAGCCGCCGTGTCTGCGAACTTCTGCCAATAGTGATGATACAGATAGGTGTCGGCAAAAGCTCTTATCTTCGGGTTGTCCGTCAGCTCGTAGGCGCGGTACAGGTTCTCGGCAAAGGTGTACCATTCGAGGGGCCGGCCGTTGATCTCCTTTCGATCCGCCGGCGTGCGCTCGCGGCTAAAGGCGGCGATGGCCCAAGCCAGAGTCCTCTCGAGCAGGGAGAGCGCCGCGGCATGACCGGCGTATTTGTGAAGGTCCACGAGGCCGCACACCAGCTTGTCATAGGCGTAAAGAGCCATGCCGCAGTTCCCATCAGGCTTTATCGTCTTGGCCCATTCGGCGAGCAGGTATCCGGCTTTGTCCCGGATGGCCTCGTCGCCGGCGGCGTAGTACATTCGAGCCATCCCGCTCAGCCATTGCCCGAAGACGGTGTCGCTGTTGCGTGCGCACCAGCCCCCCAGGGTTTTCCCGGGAGCCGGCAGCCCGGCGGCGGCGCGCCAGCCATGGAGAATATCGTCATCAGAAACGCCGAAGTAGTAATCCCGCGCCGCCTGATACTGCTCTTGCCATCTGCTCTTTCGCAGCCGAACGCCACGGTAGTCGAACGGCTCGAGGAGCACTCTGGACGGGTTTCGCGGACGTGCCGTTTGGGCGGCGAGCGGCAGCGCGCCTGAGAGCGCGGCGGCCGTTCCAAAGAAACCGCGACGTGAGGGTTTAGCGGTCATATTGACCCCTTCATCCGGCAACTCGCCGGGACGCTGCGGCCGGCCAGCAGCCGCATCACTCTCCCAGAATCCGGCGCACCGGATTCAACACTCGCACCGGCCCGAGCAGCCCGGATTCAAGCAGCGGGGCATCCTTGGTATAGAACTGCCAGGTCGAGAAGGTCGTGCGGCCTCCGGCCGGCTTGGGTTCGCCCTTTACGTACCACTCCGGCAGACGAAGGATCGCGCGCCCGGACGTGCCGTACTGGTTCTCCGGCGGCAGGTGCTCGTCACCGATCAGCCGGTTGGGCCAGAGGTCGGTCACGCGGATTTCCAGCGTGTTTGCCCCCCGGTGGACGGCATCGGTCACATCCACCCGGTACGGCTCCTTCCACAAAATCCCCAGATCCTTGCCATTCACCCGCACTTCCGCGAGCACCTCCACGCGGCCGAGATCCAGGTATACGCGTCTTCCGCGTGCGAGCGATGCTGCCGGGAGTTCCAGAGAATGCGTGTAAGTTGCGGTCCCGGAAAAGTACTTCACGCCGGGGTCCGTGTGTTTGTGCAGGGACATCAACTCGGGAAGAGTCACCGCAGAAGGGGCGCCAAGCCCGGCGGGAAATGTAACTTGCCAGGCGCCCGAGATTTCAGCCGGTTTGGCGACCACGGCTTTGGCCGATGCGCCATTATCGAGCGAGTAGCTGCCCGTCCGCCAGAGGAGCGCTTCCACCTTTCCGTCTTGCCGGAGCGACAGCTCGGCTTCCGGAGTGTCCTCCGGAGGCGGCATTTTCCGGGAGGCCAACTCCAGCACTCTCTCGTCCGCCAGCGCTTCGTTGAAGACCTCGGGTTGCGTCATGTTGCCTTCGAAGTAATAGACAATGCCTTGGGCCGATGCGGGCGGGCGGCCGGATGCGCGCCAGAGCGCGTCTAATGCATCGAAAAAATAGACCGCGCCTGGGTCCGGCGGCGCCCCTACCCCGGGGTGCACCACGCTCCCGGACGCCAGACCCTCGCGCACAAACTTCCCGTTCACGTAAAGGCGCGGTTTGCCGCTCCGGTACACGACCGCCAGGTGCGTCCAGCCGGACAAGGGTATGTTGGCCACCAGCACGGCCGGAGAGCTCCCGCTGGAACGCTCCACCACGTAAATGCCGTTGCGCCCCGCGGCGATTCCGGCGGCCGCGTGTCCCTTCCCATAGAGGGCGTCTCCTTCGGGGGCAGGCACCACGTAGTTCTTTCCCGTCTCGTCGATTCTTCCCTGAGTGGATTCCCGCGGCATCAATCGCAGGTCGGTGTCCGGTTTAGCCCAAACCGAGATGGTGAAGGTATTCTCGATCTTCCCGCTGGCCGCTGGAGAAACCGAAAACGGTTGCGCCTGAATCACCTTCGCGCCGTCTTTGGCCAGCCACTGCGCCGGCCGGCTGGCGGGGGAACTCCGGAAGACCACGAAGAGGGATTCGGCGGGATCGAGATGGAGGGGGACGCGCACCCGGCCGTCCTCCAGAGCGTAGACTGCCGCCCTGCGGATGTCGCCGGTTTCGGGACGCCACAGCTCCGGCTGCCGCCCAGCAACGCGGAAGGTGCAGACCACGTCCTCACTGCGGCGCTGGCGGTTGGCCACAAAGTAGATGTCGCTATCCGCCAATCTCCGGTGAAGCCAGGACAGCGAAGCATCGGGCTTGCGGCTGGAGAATTGGAAGTCGGGCTCGACACCGTTCTGGCGTATCACATCCGCCAGCGACTGGCCGGCAGAAACGCGGCCCTTCCCGTATACATGCCCGTCGGCGCGATTCGCCTCAGCGCCTCCCCACAACTCGTCGGCGACGCGCCTCACCTCCGCATCCGCCGCGGGGTAGCCGCGCAGAGTCAGGGAAAACTCCGGTTTCGGGCCCAGCAGGGTCATGCCCTGGGCAACCAGGTCGCGCAGTTTGCGCAGCAAGTCGGGCGTAATGCCCTTGAGGTCCTCTGGAAGCGCCAGCAGGCGATAACTCGCGCCGTCCGGCAATACGATCCGCCCGTCGTGTATCTCGGCGCGGGAGAGTAGGACTTCCGCATTGACGAGATCGTAGTTATAACCCGCCGGCAGCGTGGGGATCGTAAAATTGGCGGCGTCGGGAGGCCGTTCGCCCACAAAGTATAAGACATCGGCGGCGTAGGTGCCTTGCCGCAACAGGTACTGACTTCGCGCCAGGTACCCCAGCCAGGCCGAGCTCTGGTCGAACCAGGTATTGGTTCGGTCGAAATGAAACCCCCAGGGCCCCATGGCCATGCCGGGGACGGCGCTCGGATGCGGCTGATGGGCGTAGCGGTGAAAAAACATTTGGTTGAGGCCGAGAGAGAACATCAAATCGCCCAACGTCTTCAAGGAGTAGGGATACTCCAGCCACCGCGCCGTCTGCTCTTCGCCGGTGAATGATTCTGCCGCCACCACCGGCTTGCCGTAAATGTGCGCCGCCGAGGAAACACTCTTCACAACCCGGTTGGGGGTCCACGGCGTCCGCTCCCAAAACTCGGTCATCGGAAAGTCGGCGAGGCCGCCCACCTGGAGTTCGTCGAACGGCCCCGGACCATAAGCTTCTATGTAGAATTTCAGACCATGCTCGCGGCACAACTCGGCCATACGGCCGTAGTAATGCTCGGCCATGAGATCGGCCTGCGTCCGGCGGAGGTCATACAGGAACCGCTCGGAAATGCCGGCATCCCCGACGATGCGGCCGGTCATCGCCGGCAAGTAGGAACGCAGATCGTAACCGTTCCGCTTCCGGAACTCCTCCGGGAACGAAGCGGTCCAATTCTGCATGCCGGCTTCGTAGCTGTCGATCGCGGCGCCGAGGAAGGTCTTCCCGGCCAGCGGGCCCGCGTCCGCAATCACCTTGGCCAGCACGTTCTGGAAATGAAACTCCGTGGCCTGGCGACTCAATTTGTCGCTTTCGAGACCTCGTCCCGCTTCCGACGCCGAAGCATTCCGCTGGCCGGTCGAGGTGTGCCCGAGGCGCAGAACAGTCCAGGAGCCCGCGGGGACATCCCAGCTAAGCTGGCCCCGCCGGTCCAATCGCGCCGTTAGGTCCCGCACGCTCGCGGGGTCGATGGCGAACTCGCTGGCGGGATCTGCGGGCAACTCCACCTGCCGGCCCAGTCGATAAGCGAAGTTTGCTTTGTAGGTCCAGCCCTCGATTCGGGGCGCGCGGTGCAAGACGACTTCGGCAAGCTCCGCGGAACCGGACGCAACCAGGCGAAAGAACCGCGCCCGGACCGGCGGAAAATTCTGAATACTGGGGATTTGAATCCCACGGCTGCCCGGGTTGCGGATATCAACCACCTTTCGAAACGTCACCCCATCGTCGGAAGCTTCGAGACTTAGGCTGGGCAAACGGCCCGTGGCACTCGAGAACGCCGTGAGGGCCCGCGCCTCGAAGGTCTCGGCGAATTCGAACTGAAGGTAGTCCCGCGGGCCGAGCGGCACACTGGTGCCCAGGCTGCCGTCGGTCAGCGCCGCCTTATCCACCGGCGCTCCCTTTCCAGTGGTGACATTCTTGAGTCGCTCCTGGTAGGGCTGCCCTTCGGCCGCCGCCGACGGAAAGGCGAGCACGAAGGCATCCCGGTAATATCCCTCCCTGGTATAGGGCTGGGGCAGCGCAACTTCCAATCGTTGCGGTCCGGAAACCGTGATTTCGGTCCAGGCCAACTGCTGCATGGACCGCTCCGGCGTAATCCAGGGGCCTCCGCTGCTGGACCATCCCGGCCCGTTGTGCATGGCGACTTCAAGGCCCAGGCGGTCGGCCTCTTTCACGGCGTGCGTCATCATTTCCCGCCAAACCGGGCTCATGTAGTCCACAGGACCTTTGGGGAGGTAAGTTCCGCCGTCGAAAATCAACACTCCTCCGATGCCGGCGCGCTGCATGGCTTCCAGATCGCGAGTGATGCCATCGCGAGTAACGTTGCCGTTCATCCAGAACCAAAAGGTGTGCGGGCGAGCGGATGGCGGCGGACGTCGGAAGCCAGCTTCCAGATATGTGGAGGACTGGCTGTACAGAGGAATGGCCGGACCACTCAGTGCCCACAGCACGGCCAGGCACGCGAAGAACTGAAGTCTTAGGACCGGCAAGCGCCCCTCCTGGCTGCGATAAGACTCGGAGACCGCGGGCAGCGCAGCGGCGCCACCGGGGCAACCGCCGCGCTGCCGTACCTGAATCTTAGAACAAGAAGCGCAAGGATGCCTGCCCGACGCGGGGCGTGCGGGCTGAGGTCAGTGTTCCCAACGCCGCGTTTACCTGCTGGCGGGTGGCCGGATTGAACTGCGCGGTCGTGTTCATCCCCGAAAACTGGGTGTGGTTGAGGGCGTTATAGGCCTCAAAGCGGAGCTGGAAGCGATACTTCTCGCGGATGGGAAAGTATTTGAAGACCGACATGTCGATGTTGTTGATTCCCGGCCCGCGGACTACGTCTCTGGGCGCATTGCCGTAGGTGCCCAGCGCCGGCATGGCGAAGACGCTGGTGTTGAAGTACCCAAGAAGGCTGCGCTGGCTCTTGGGCAGGATGGGGTTGGAGAGCACCAGCGGGCGAGCGCCGTCTCCGCCGCCGGGGATGTCCAGACCCGTCGTGGTAGAAAGCGAGAGGCCCGACGGCCCGCCGCTTACGAACGAGGCAATGCCGGAGAGCTGCCAGTTGTCGGCGATGACGCCCAGGACTTTGTTGTTCACGAGCTTGGTGGCCTTGGGAAGGTCCCACAGGGCGTTAATCTGCACGATGTGAGTCCGGTCGAAGTCCGACTTGCCGTAGTTCCAGATCCTCACCGGCACGACCTGGGCGACCGAGCCCCAGTCGTTGCTCGCAAAGTCCATGGACTTCGACCAAGTCCAGGCTGCGCCGAACTGCAAACCGCGAGAGAAACGACGATTCACCTGGACCTGCATCGAGTGGTAGTTGGAACTGCTCGCAAATTCATCGATGGTCACACTGGAATAGCCGCGATATGCCACCAGGTAATTGTCCGGCAGGGGCCGGCCGGTGGTCGAGTCCTGGCTCGAGGCCAGAAACCGGAAGCCATAGGGTAACGTAGCGATATTGCGCAGGTTCAACAGGTGCCGGCCCAAGGTTCCGACGTAGGCCACGTCCAGAACAGTGTTGAACCCGAGACTTCTCTGGATCCCGAGGCTGTAGCTGTAGACGCTCGGCACGTTGCCGGCCGCGGACAGGCCGGTGGTGGAGACCGGGAACAGCGTACCGGCGCTTTGCAGCAGCGTGGCGAGGGTGCCGTAGTACATGGTCGGGGTGTACTGCACCGGAGGAGTTTTTGCGACGTCCAGCAGCAGGACCCGCTCGCGAGTGTTGTACACGATGCCGAATCCGCCGCGGACGGCCGTCTTGCCGTTGCCGAACACATCGTAAGCGAAGCCGAAGCGGGGGCCGTACATCACCCCTTGATGCTTCATCAAACCGCGATCGATGGTCTTGCCGTCGTCCAGCACCATGCCATTGGCCGTATTGCCCGAGTTGGGAACGAGCGCGCCAATCAGCACGGCCGCCGCATAGGTGTTCGTCGCCTGGTCGTAGGCCACCCGCTGCCCGCTGGAATTCAGCACCGGATAGTAGAGGCGCGGAGCCTTGCTCAGATCGTACAGGTTCGGCAGGAAACTGGCCGCCTGCGACCTTGTGTCTGTATACGGCGTGTACCAGGTGAAGCGGAGTCCGTAATCCAGCGTGAGTTTTCGGTTCACGCGCCAACTGTCCTGTACGAACCATTCCAGCGTGTTGCCGCGTCCGTTGGTTTCGACGCGCGAGTTGCTTTCCTGATACGAACGAAACACACCCAGCATCGCGTTGCTGTACGCATAACCGGTGTTCAGCGGGTTGTTCGTGTCGCTGCTGAAGTCGAAGCTGCCAAAGTTGGTTCCGGCGCCGCTGCTGAAGTAGCGGACCCGTTCGTAGTAGATGCCGGCTTTTAAGGTATGCGGGCCCCGGACCTTGGAGATGTTGTCTGAGAAGTCAAATACTGTATCGGCGCTCCGCGTGGGAAACCGGCTGTCGGTGGTGAAGCTCGCGGCTCCCGTGATCCCGCCGAACGACGCCCAGGGGATCATGTCAACGACGTTGAACTGCGGATAGAACTGGGACAAGGTCATGCCGATCTTGGACCGGCTCAGCTTGTCGATGTCGCTCTGGCTGTTGGAAACGGCGTACTGGGCAGCGTGGTGCACCGCGAAAGTGAATTCGTTCACCGTCGTGGAGTTGATGGTGTAGGCGGCGTTGGCGACACCCGAATCGTCATTGTACTTGTTGAGAGCTTTCAGCATGCCCCACGCCGCTCCGGAGGCTGCCCCCCCAATCAGATAGCCGGTCTGGGTCAGGCGAAAGTTGGATCCGCGAATGTAGACGCGCAACCGGTCCGTCACGTTATAGTCCGCGCGATAGACCTCGCTGGTGCGCGACGCCGGTATGACCTCCTGGAAGGTGTAGTTGTACGCCCCCCTCGAGAGGGCCGGGTCAACGTTGGGTATGGGAAACAGCGACAGCAGCTTTTGGCCGTTCAAATCGATGCGATTGGGAGGCACGATGTTGCCGGCAAACGGGGTGCCGGTGAGCGGATCGCGAATCACTATCGTGGGAAGCTGGGCGGAGAAGTCGCCGCTGCGTTGCGCTGCCGTGGGCACGGTTACGTTCTGTATGGACTGGGGCGTCGAGGTCGGCAGAATCTCCTGGGAGAAAAAGAAGAACAGCTTGTCCTTGAGCTTGTGCAGCGGCACCGGCCCGCCCAGGTTGTAGCCCCAGGTGTTGTAACGGTAGCGCGGAATCGCTTGTTTGTTGCGGTTGGCGAAAAAGTTGTTGGCGTTGAACATCTCATTGCGTTTGTAATAGTAGCCGCCGCCGTGGAAATCCTTGCTCCCGGACTTGGTCACGACCTGGATCAGCGCACCGGCGGTGCGGCCGTATTCCGCCTGATAGTTGGTCATCAGGGCTTTGATCTCGTGCACCGCGTCCAGGTTCATCGGCGCGCCCATGACCTGCATGCTCCCCAGGTCATTGGTGGAGACGCCGTCGATGGCCACCGTGGGATAGCTCATGCGCATCCCTTGAATATTGGTGAGGGGAGTTCGGCCCAGGGATTCCATCTCGGAAGGCGGCACAACGCCCGGCAAGACGCGCACGAGCGAGAAAAAGTCGCGCCCGCGAACCATCAGGGTGCTGACCTGGGTGTTGGTGAGCACCGCGGAGCGCTCCGGGCTGGTGGTCTGCACGGGTGTGCCCTCGGCGAAGACCGTGATCGCCTCCGTTACGCTGCCGACCTCCAGCGTAAACTGCCCGGCGGAGAGGCGCTCCGTGGCGGTAATGTTGAGGTGCTGCTTCTCGACGCGCTTGAATCCCTTGGCCTCGACGGCAACGGTGTAGCTCCCGGGCAGGACCGTGGAGAAAATGAAGTCGCCCGTCGAGCTGCTGTTTTGCGTGCGACGCTCACCGGTCGCCTCGTTGGTCAGGGTCACGACGGCGCCGGGAACCGGGAGTCCGGAGGCATCCACCACCGATCCGCTGAGGTAACCGCTCACCGTTTGGGCGGAGGCGGTCAAGGAAATGAGCAAGAGGCTCGCGGCCAGCAAAGCAGCGAGCCGAATCGTCGGACTGAACGTGATCGACATAGCGTGTCCTCCCTTGATGTACTTGCCCGGCGGCGCATGCCCCAGACCCCGGGGGCAGGGCGATTACCCGGCTGCGCCACCTACATCGAGTCTATGCAGGGCCTAAGGAAGTGACAACCGGCAAAGCAGCGTCGGATCGGAATTCCGCCTTGCGGAATGCCGCCGGGCCGAGTACCGCAGGGGCCGGACGGCGACCCAGCCGGAGACGGTACCGCCCGTTCCGCAGGGCGGAACAGCGGGCCCTACGGTCCCCGCTCCGGCGCCGGGGTGCGGCCGGCCGGGGGTAGAGGCGCTGAAAACCGGTATTCGCCCGATCCGACTTCGAGCACCGTGCTGCCGTCCTCTTCGCCCAGTAGTTTCACCCCTTCCGCGCGCCAGGCCGGGGTCCCGCTCTCCTTCACTCCGGTGGCCGGGCCCGGCACAAAGACCCTCGCCGTCGTGTTGGCGGGGATTTGGAGCCGCAGAAGGAAGATGCCGTTCTCGATCTTCCATTCGCTGGCGATTCTGCCCCGGATCGAATCGTAATGGGCCTTGACCCAGGTCAGGTCGCCCGCCGGCTGAGGCCTGATTAGGATCTTTTCGAAAGCGTTGCCGGAGGAGTCCTGATCGATGCCGGCCGCCCCCAAGTACAACCACTCCTCGAGGTGGCCGAGCATGCAGTGGTTCTGCGAGGCGCGGGGATTGGCGTCCCAGGCTTCAGTGAGACTGGTGGCGCCCTGCTCCAACTGATATCCATAGCTGGGCGCATCCGTGCGGGTGGCCATGTCGAAGACGACATCGGACCGGCGCCCGTCGGTGAGCGCGCGGATGACGTAACGATAGCCGACATCGCCGGCGCTGGTGTGATTGGCGCGTGCGCGGATCTCGGCGACGATCTTGTTCAGGACCGCGGAGCGCAGCGCGGGCGGCACCATGCCGGTCACCAGAGGCATGGCGTTCGCGGTCTGGCTCCCGCCGCCATACTGGCCGGTAGCCTGGTCGTAGAAGCGCTGGTTGAAGCTCCGGCGGACGGCTTCCGAAAGCAGGCCGTATCGCGCGGCCTCTCCCCTTTCTCCGAGCAGCGCTGCCGTGTCGGCCAGGATCCGGAGGTCCTGGTGGTAAATGGCAGTCGCCGTCACTCCTGCGGGAGTAAGTTGGGAGACCCCGGGGGGCCGCGGGCCGATGTCGTACCAATCGCCCAGTCCGTGAGAGACGATATTCCCCTGCGCGCGGGAGGAGAGGTAATCCACGTAGCGCTTCATCATCGGATAGTGCTCGCGCAGCACGCGGGTATCGTCATACCACCGGTGCAACAGCCACGGAATGACGACGGAAGCGCTGCCCCATTCCGGCGAGTCGCGGAACATCGCCCATTGGCCTTGGAAGACCGTGTATTCGGGAGCGATGTTCGGCACCAGCCCTTCGGCGGTCTGGGCCTCGCTCATATCCTGCACGATTTTCGCGTAGAGGGCCGGCGCCTGGTAGCCGAACAAGATGGACGGCCCGAGCAGGTGCGCTTGCTCCAGCCAGCCGAGCTTCTCGCGGTGCGGGCAATCGGTCAGAACGCTTTGCAGGTTGCTGCGGATGGCGAACTGGATGAGGTCGTGAATGCGGTTGAGGAGCTGGTTGGAGGACGTGAACTCGCCGGCAGGCGTCGCGGATGAGTACACAAACTGCGCGGTGAGGTCGAGCACCGCCGGCGGTTGACCATCCGGAGACGCCCGGGTTTCCACCTGGACATAACGGAAGCCGTAGTAGGTGAATCGCGGATGCCAGGTCTCCGGCGCGCCGCCCTTCAGCGTGTAGGTGAAGAAGGAAGGCCCGCCGGAACTCCTCTGGGAGACCAATCCCTGCGGGTCCAGCAGCTCGCCTGGAATCATCTTGACGCTGGACCCGGCGGCGCCGCGAACGCTAAGCACGGGCCAGCCGGAAAAATTCTGTCCCAGGTCGAACACGCGTACCCCGGGGCGAGGTTCCGTGACGCGGACCGGGCGAAACGCGCGCATTTCCATGACCGGAGGCGCGGATTGCCCGATCAGCCGGCCACCCGGTCCCTCCATCACCAGGGCCGCGGCCCAGACGGAATCATCGAAGCCGGGGGCATCCCAGCCCGGCTGCTCCCGGCGCGCATCGTGGTCCTCGCCGCCGTAAATGCAGGAGAAGACGATCGGACCGGGAGCGGCCTTCCAGGAAGAATCGCTGACCACCAGTTGGGAGGAGCCGTCCGCGAACTCCAGCCGAAGCTGGAGAATCAACTTCGGCGGGCCGAAAGAGCCCTTGAACTTGACGTACCGGCCGCCCGGCACGTTGTACATGCCATTGCCGAGCATCACGCCGATGGCGTTGCCGCCGCTCCGGACGTGGCTGGTCACGTCGTGGGTGACGTACAGCGCCGTCTTGCGGTAGTTGGTCCATCCCGGATCCAGGACGTGATCGCCAACTTTGCGCCCGTTCAGACGAAGCTCGAAAAAACCCAGGCCGCAGACATGCACGGTGGCGCGCTTCAGGTTGCGCTCGACTCGGAATTCTTTGCGGAAAATGGGCAGCGGATCCTGCGCCCCCTGCTGCGGCCTCCAACCGATCCAGCGAGCCTGCCAGTCGGATTCCCTCAGCAGGCCCATGGACCAGTGCGCCGGCGCGCTCCATGGCGAAGGCTTTCCATCCTTGTCCCAGACCCGGACTTTCCAGAAGGCCATCGCGCCCGACGGCAGCGGCCGGCCGTCATAGGGTACCTGAGCGGTCTGCCGCGAGCCAACCTTGCCGCGGTTCCACAGATCGGCCTCGCCGGCCAGCAGTTTCTCGAGGCTCGAGGCCACCAGGATCTGGTAACCGGACTGGAACTGGCGGCGCACGGGGGAGCTCAGCGTCCAACTGAGCCGCGGCCGCTCGGCTTGGATTCCCAAGGGGTCCACTAGATACTCGCAGCGAAGGCTCGACGGAGTCAGTGTCGCGGCGTCAGCGGCGACAACCAGGAGCATGACGGCTGGGAGCCGGCAGAGAAGTGACATGGCGTACAATCAATGATGCCACGACCAAATGCCACGAGATCCTGATCGATGTCGGACCGGAGGGCTCGGCTACCACTTCTATTGCGCCGTCTCACGGAAAGTCGGCCGCGAGATCCGGGGTATCTCCGTCGCGCGGTCGCATCCTTGGAAGTAAGGGAGGGTTTTGACCCGTGGAACTCACAAGACGATCTGCGCTGAGAGCACTGGCCGCGGGCGGGGCCGCCGCCCCCCGGGGCGGACTGGTTTTTGAGCCGACCTGGGAGTCCCTGAAGCAATACAGGTGCCCCGATTGGTTCCGGAATGCCAAGTTCGGCATCTGGTCCCACTGGGGCCCGCAGTGCGCGCCCAAACAGGGCGACTGGTATGCACGCAACATGTACATCCAGGGCACGCGCCAGTACAAGTACCACGTCGAGCACTACGGCCATCCCTCGAAGTTCGGCTACAAGGACATCATCCCGCTCTGGAAGGCCGAGCACTGGGACCCCGAGGCTTTGATGCGGCGCTACAAGAAGGCGGGCGCCAGGTACTTCGTGGCGCTGGGAGTCCACTGCGACAACTTCGACTGCTGGAACTCGAAGCACCACCGTTGGAACTCGGTCAACTTCGGGCCCAAGCGGGACATTGTCGACTTGTGGCGCCAGGCGGCCTTGAAGGAGGGCCTGCGCTTCGGCGTCACCGAGCACCTAGCCTGGAGCTATAGCTGGTTCAACGTGAACAAGGGCGCCGACAAGGACGGGCCGCTGGCCGGGGCGCCCTACGACGGGAATGATCCGAACTGCCAGGACCTCTACTTCGAGCCGCATCCGGAGAACACGGCGAACTACACGGTCAACCCGCCGGAGTCGTGGAAGCAGCGGTGGTTCAGCCGCGTCAAAGACTTGGTGGATCAGCATCGCCCGGACCTGGTCTACACGGACGGCGGCGCGTTCGGCGACGTGGGGCTGCGGCTGATTGCGCACTACTACAACGAGAACATGAAGTGGCGCCGCGGGCGGCTGGAAGGCGTCTACACCCTAAAGCACCACCAGGATCAGGCGAAGTTCGGCCAGTACCAGGAGGGTGCCGCCGTCTTGGACATGGAAAGAGGCCTGTTGGAAGGCATTCGCCCCGAGCCGTGGCACATGGACACCTGCGTCGGCCAATGGTATTACTACGAGGGTTTCCCGTACAAAACGGCCGAGCAGGTGATCTGCCTGCTCCTGGAGGTCGTGAGCCGGAACGGCACCATGCTGTTGAATCTCCCGTTGCTGCCTGAGGGCACGCTGGACCAGCATTGCGACGGGGTGGTGGAGGCCCTCACCCGGTGGTTTGCGGTGAACCATGAAGCCATCTACGACACCCGCCCCTGGAAGACCTGGGGCGAAGGCGCCACGGTGACCAAAGGCGGTTCGAGGCAGGAGAAGGTCGCCAAGCCCTTTACCGCCGAGGACGTCCGGTTCACGAGCAAAGGCGGCGTCTTGTACGCGTTCTGCGCGGTGGCGCCGGAGCGCGAGCTGAAGATCAAGTCTCTTGGGACCGCCTCCGGGCTCTGGCCGGGAAGGATTTCGCGTGTCGAAGTGCTCGGCTCCGACGAGCGGCTTCAATGGTCGCGGCAGAAGGAACACCTGATCGTGAAGCCGCCGCGGCACACGCCGTGCGAGTATGTCTTCGCGCTCAAGATCCGGCGCGTTCCCGCGTGTCCAGCGGGTAGAGAAGATCGACATTCTCGGCGGCCAGGAGCTGGTGTTTGACGAACACGGCGGAGGGCAAAGGCTTGCGCTGGAGAATTCCCAGCGCCAGCGGAATGACCTCATCCCCGTAGCGCTCCGGGAAGTAGGCGACCGTGCCGATGAGTTGCGAGCCGCGCCGACGCAGCTCCATCCGGGCTTCGTAGATGCCGTTCTGCCCCATAGCGGCGCACAGGGGCGCCGCACCCGCCTCCTCGAAAGCCCGCAGCGCGCCGAGCGCCGCCATATCGTTGATCGCCCCGATGAGGGTTCGGCGGCGCGGTGCACGCCGCAGGTGCTTCCGGACGAGCTCCAGGTTTCGCTCGAAGCCGCCCTTCCCATCCAGGTGCGTGATCCGCGCCTGGTCGATGCCGTGCAGCTCCTGGCGCAGCCCCGCCAGAAATCCCGAGATCCGCAACTGGGGAAGCGAGCCGGCGATGGGAAGTTCCAGCAGGAGGATCTCCTCGACCTCGCCGTTCCAGTGCGCTTTCGCCCAGCGGCCCAAAGCCCGGCCGCCGATCAAGCCGGCCTGGTAATTGTTGGCTCCGAAATACGTCGCTCCCGGGTGGGGGACCTCGAGGGCAATCACGGGGATGCTGGCTTCGAGAAACTTCGACGCGATGATCGGCGCCACCCGCTCATAGGTCTGGAACTCGATCACCAGGTCCACGCCTTGCCGGATCAACAGATCGGCGTTGTTGAGCGCCCTCTTCGCGCTGTAGCGGTTGTTGACGGTGATGAGATGGACGCCTTCCCGGGCGGCGGCGCGCTCCATGCCTTGGGTGACCTCGCGGGAAAACTCCGAATCGGTCTGGGCCGCGAAACCCAGCCGCACGGTGTGGCTGGCCTGGGGCGCCGCCAGGCCGCGGTAGCCGCCCTTCTCGACGCACTCGGCCAGCCCGCCGCGGGCGAGACTCCGCATCAGGCGGAAAACCGTGGTCTTGCACAGGCCGGTGCGCTTGGCCAGCTCGGTCAGGCCGAGGACTTCACCCTTGTAGCGGAAGGCCCTCAGCAGGCTGCACGCGCGGATCACGGACTGCACTTCGCTGCGGTCCCCGCTCATACAGAGATGCCGCCATTGTCCCACGATGCGGAATGCGCCGTCAAAGGCCTCCCCAGGGCATTGGGCGCGCAGGCCGCCGACACCGTGCGCGCCACCGTTCCGCAACGCGGAATGCGCCGGTGGCCCGCTTCTTGCCCTTGTCCACGCCCGCGCTTGTTAGTAAGGTACACTGTGCGCCGGGGGGAGCTGCGCAATGAGCTGCTCAAGTGCGGATCGCATCTACGCCCGCTATCTGATCGAAACCGCGTTTCCGCTCGCGCAGGCGGCCGAGGTGATGGCCGGCGAGCAGTCGTCCGGGACCTTCGTGCGGGTTCCCGGCGAGACTGACGAGCTGCGCGAGAAGCACGCGGCGCGCGTGGAGAGCATCCAGGAACTCGACTCGACGAGCGTTCCTTCCCTGCCCGGCGCAGGGCTTCCGAAAGGGTCCACCGGACCGCCTGTGTATCGCCGGGCGGAGGTAGGGCTCTCCTGGCCGCTCTCGAACCTGGGCCCCTCGCTTCCCAACCTGCTGGCCACCGTGGCGGGGAATCTCTTCGAGCTCAAGCCCTTCTCCGGTCTGCGGCTGCTGGATGTGAAGTTGCCGGAGGCGTTTCTTGACGCCTACCTGGGGCCGCAGTTCGGGGTCGAGGGCACGCGGCAACTCGCCGGCGTGGAGCGGGTGCCCCTGGTCGGCACGATCATCAAGCCCAGCGTCGGCCTGTCCCCCGAGGCCACCGCGGAGCTGGTGCGGCGCCTGGTCGAAGCGGGGATCGACTTCATCAAGGATGACGAGCTGCAAGGCGACGGCCCCCACTGCCCCTTCGAGCGGCGTCTGGCGGCGGTGATGCGCGTCATCAACGACCACGCCGATCGCACCGGCAAGAAGGTGATGTACGCCTTCAACGTTACGGGGGAGATCGACCAGATGCTGCACCGGCACGACCAGGTGGCGGCGGCAGGCGGCACGTGCGTGATGGTGAGCATGAATAGCGTGGGGCTGCCCGCGCTCGCACACCTGCGGCGGCACGCGCGGCTGGCGATTCACGGGCATCGCAACGGCTGGGGGATGTACAGCCGTCACCCGCTGCTGGGGATGAGCTACCTGGCCTATCAAAAATTCTGGCGCCTGGCCGGAGTCGATCACATGCACGTGAACGGGTTGCGCAACAAGTTCTCGGAGGATGACGATTCGGTGATCGCCTCGGCGCGGGAATGCCTGACGCCAATGTTCCGGACGCCCGGCCGAGGCTGCGAGATCATGCCGGTCTTCTCCTCGGGCCAGTGGGCGGGCCAGGCGCCCGAGACCTGGCGGCGGCTCGGCTCGACCGATCTCATCTACGCTTGCGGCGGCGGCATCATGGCCCACCCCGGAGGCGTCGCTGCCGGCGTTCTCAGCATCCGCCAGGCCTGGGAGGCGGCGATCTCGGGGCAACCGCTGGAGGAGTATGCCCGCCAGCATCCCGAATTGGAGCAGGCTTTGAAGAGGTTCGGCGGATGAGCGGGCTGCTGCTCTCCTATTACGGCGACGATTTCACCGGCTCGACCGACGCGCTGGAGGCGCTCGCCGCCAACGGCGTCACCAGCGTGCTGTTTCTGAGGCGGCCGGACGAGGCCCAACTGGCGCGCTTCAGCGACTGCCAGGCGGTAGGGCTGGCGGGCGTCAGCAGGAGCAAGAGCCCGGCGTGGATGCGGGAGAACCTGCCGGCGATCTTCCGGCGCCTGAAGGAGCTGGGCGCGCCGATCTGCCAGTACAAGGTGTGCTCCACCTTCGACAGCTCTCCGGAGATCGGAAGCATCGGGCAGGCGCTCGAAATCGGCCAGGAAGTCTTCGGAAATCCCTACGTGCCGGTGGTGGTGGGGGTGCCGGTGCTGGGCCGCTACGTACTGTTCGGCCACCTGTTCGCCAGAGCCGGGACGGCCACCTACCGCATCGACCGCCACCCTACGATGAAGTGCCATCCGGTGACGCCGATGACGGAGAGCGATCTGCGGCTGCATCTGGCGGGGCAGACCGCGCGGAAGATCGGGTTGGTGGACATCCTGGCGGTTTCGAGCGGAGGAGCCGAACGGCAGTTGGAGGCACTGTTGCGGGAGGGGACGCAAGCAGTGATTTTCGACGGGCTCGACGAGAGGTCGCTCGAGGAGATTGGGCGCGTGATCTGGACGCGCCGCCCGACGCCGCAGACGTTTGTGGTGGGTGCCTCGGGCCTGAACTACGCGCTGATCGAGCACTGGCGTGCCGCGGGATCTTTGCCGCCCAAGCCCGAGTTTCCCGATCCCGGCCCGGTGGAGCGGCTGGTCGTGGTTTCCGGGAGTTGCTCGCCGGTGACCGAGCGGCAGATCCGGTGGGCGCTGGCCAACGGCTTCACCGGCGTGCCGGTCGAGCCTGGGCGAGCCGTCGAGGGCGCGCGGGCGGAGGCGCTGGCCGCGCTGGCGGCGGGGCGCAGCGTAGTGCTGTACACCGCGCTGGGTCCGTCGGACCGCCGCGACGGCGTGGTTGGCGAGCAACTCGGCGAACGGCTTGGAACGACCCTGTGGGAATTGCTGGAGCGTTCGGGTGTCCGGCGGGCGGTGGTGGCGGGCGGAGACACGGCCAGCCACGCCGGGCAGCAGCTCGGGGTCTACGCCCTCAGCGTGCTCAGGCCGCTCGATCCGGGCACGCCGTTGTGCCGCGGGTACTCGGACGACCCGCGACTGGATGGCCTCGAGCTGGTGTTCAAAGGGGGACAAATCGGCGCGGAAGATTTCTTCGGCGTCGTGCGGAGAGGCAAACGATGACCACAATTACTTTGATGGGCGCGGGCGGCAAGATGGGCCTCCGCCTGACAGACAATCTACGGAACACCGATTACGCGGTGCGGCACGTCGAGGTGAGCGAGCGCGGCCGAGCGGCGCTGGCCGAGCGCGGGATTGCCACTGTGCCGGTGGAGCAAGCCCTGGAGGGAAGCGAAGCCGTGATCCTGGCGTTGCCGGACAGACTCATTGGGCCAATCGCCACACAGCTCGCGCCGCGGTTCCGGCCGGGAACGATGCTGATCGCGCTCGACATCGCCGCCGCGCTGGCCGGAGTGCTGCCCGAGCGCGACGACCTGTTCTACTTCGTCACGCACCCGTGCCATCCGTCGGTGTTCGGCCTGGAAACCGACCCGGCGGCGCAGCGCGACTTTTTCGGCTGCGCGCGCGCCAGGCAGAACATCGTCTGCTCGCTGGTGCAGGGCCCGGAGGAAGCCTACGCCGCCGGCGAGGCGATCGCCCGAGCCATTTTCGCTCCGGTGCTCGCGGCCCACCGCTGCACGCCGGAGCAGATGGGCATCCTCGAGCCGGTGCTCTCCGAGACCGTGCTGGGCACCTGCCTGACCGTGGTGCGGGAAGCCATGGACGAAGCCATCCGCCGCGGCGTGCCCGCTGCGGCGGCCCGCGACTTCCTGCTCGGTCACATGAAGGTGGAGCTGGCGATCGTATTCCAGGAAGTCCCCGGCGCGGTGTTCTCGGACGGCGCCTTGAAGGCCATCGCCGAGGCCAAGCGCGCGCTGTTTCAACCGGACTGGAAGAAGGTCTTCGCGCCCGAGGCGATGATGCGCAGCGTGCGGGAGATTACGTCTCCTGGCCCACCAGCCTGAGGCGGTCCAGTGAGGTGAGGCCCCCGTGCTCCTCCACGCGGTCAGACCAGTTGCAGGAACGGGCTCAGCACTTCACTCAGACAACGAGCTCTCGGACTTCCGCGCTCTCACTGAAGGCCAGATCATCGTCCACCGGCTCCAGATAGAGCTGTATCGCCTCGCGGATGTTTGCCAGGGCTGCCTCAGCCGTCTCTCCTTCGCTGATGCAGCCCGGAAGCGAAGGGACATAGACGGTATAGCCACCCTCGTCACTGGGCTCCAGCACCACCTGTAGGGTCATGTCGCCTCCCGCTCTTCGGGGTTTCAACTTCAGTATACGCGAGGTCTTCGCGCCTGAGGCGATGATGCGCAGCGTGCGGGAGATTACTTCTCCTGGCCCACCAGCCTGACGAGTTCCTCGGCCGCGTGACACAGCCGCCGATCCAGGGTCCACAACCGGCAGCCTGTCAGGAGCGCGGAGGCCAGCAGGTGGACGTCAACCCAGCCCAACCCGGTACCCGACAGACGCCGCTCTTCGATCAGACGCAGAACCTCTCCGTCTGAGGCCACCAGCGCCTGAGGAAGCCGCTTCAGGGCATCCAGGATCACAGCGCGCTGGCGCAGTTGGCCGCAGGCGATCTCCCCGACTACGAACGGGTGAGTCAGGATGCGGCCCTTCGCCAGCAGTTCCTGAAGCTGCGGGTTGGCGGCACGGAAGTGGCCCACCCACACCGAAGTATCGGCGAGGATCATTTGCGCCTTGAACGCCGCCGGGGAATCGGCCGTAGGCCCGGCTCCGTGCCCCCAAGAGCCGCCAGGCGTCGCCCGCTCTCGCGGGTGACCAGGGCTTGAAGGCCGGCGTGCACGAGCGCCGTCTTCCGGGGGATGCCGGTCAGCTCGCGGGCCTTTGCGAGCAGCTCATCATCGAGTATGAGCGTAGTCCTCATATGCACTATTATGCACCTATTGTATGCACAACGCAAGAAGCCCGGGCTTGTCGCGGGTTTGGGAGACTACTTCTGCTCGCCCGCCAGCCTGATCTCCGCGCCTTCGTCGATGGCGACCGCCGGGCCTTTCACCACCACGGTGCCGCGCGCGACGCTCACCGGCTGCTCCAGGTCGTCCAGGCCGGCGTTTCCTTTGGAACTCACGACGCCGGTGACTTCCGTCTGAATCGGGACGGTCTTGCCGGCGAAGCGCAGCGTGTGGAAACTGAAACGCAACCTGCCGCCTTCGGCCTCTTCGACGGCTCCCTCCAGGCGGCCGCCCCGCAGCGCCACCGGAGAAATCACCACTGCCCCGACCTTATCGCCCTTCCGGCTGGTCTTGCTGCTGAGGGAATCGCTCAGCTTGACCAGGAACTTGGTGCCCTGGGGAACAGTCTGTGACCACAGCGATGCGGACAGCACGAGAATGGCAATCAGGCTCTTCATGTTATTGCTCCATTGCGGTCAGGGGCCGCGTGGGATCGATACGCGAGAATAGCACGGCGCTCGCCATGAGCATGCCGGCGATCAGAAACAGCGGGGCGTGGTAGCTTCCCGTGGCCTTGACGATATAGCCGAACAGCACGGTGCAGATGAAGCCGCCGAACTGGCCGGAGGTGTTCATCACCCCGGTGACCACGCCGGCGTGCCTGGCGCCCACGTCCAGGCAGATGGCCCAGGCGCAGGGGAGCATCAGGTCCATGACCCCGAAGCCCAAAGAGGAGAGAACCACCACGGTTGTCTTGTCATGGTTTAGCGCCGTGCCCAGGACCAGCAGGGCGGTTACCGCGAGGCTGGCCACCCCGAGCCAGCGGCGCCCGGCGCGCAGTCCCCAGCGGCGCACCAGGCGGTCGCTGGCGAATCCGCCGAGGAGGTTGCCGCCCGTACCGAGCAAAAAGGGCAGGGTAGCGAAGATGCCCATCTCTGCCACGCTGAGCCCGACGCCGCGGACCAAATAGGTGGGAAACCAGGAGAAATAGTACCAGGGTCCCCAGACGTAGCACCAGTACATGGCCACGATCAGCCACAACTGCCGGCTGCGGAAAAGCGATCTCCAGGGCACGGCGGCGTGCAACGAAGTGGCGTGGGCGGGGCCGATCTCCTCTAATTCCTGAGGCGTGATGCCCGGCTGCCGGCGGCAGTCGTCGCGAAACCAGAACCACCAGGCGGTAGCCCAGACCGTGCCGACCAGCCCAAAGATGAAGAACGCGGCCCGCCAGCCCAACGCCGCCTGGATGGGGACCACCAGAAGCGGGGCCAGAGCGCCTCCGAAGCGGCTGGCGCCCCAGACGAAGCCCTGGGCGCGCGCTCGCTCGCGGCTGGGGAACCAGCGGGCGATGACGCCGGAGGCGTTGGGGTACGCGCCGGCTTCCCCTGCCCCGAACAGCGCTTGGGTCACCAGCAGGTTGATGAAGCTTCTCGCCGTGCCCGTCAGACAGGTGAAAACCGACCACCAAAGGACTATGCGGGTGAGCACCTTGCGCTGGCCGATGCGGTCGCCCATCGCGCCGGAGGGGATCTCGAACACGCCGTACGCCAGGACAAAAGCGCCCAGGACCCAGCCCCACAAGTGGGGCGGGATGCCCAGGTCCTGCTGCATCCTAGGGCTGCTGACGGCGATGCACAGGCGGTCGAGGAAGGTGATGGTCCCCAGGCTGGCGAGGAACAGCAGAACGATGTGGCGTTTTCTCAAGCCGAGACCTCGTCGTCAGAGGGCGGCCTGTCGGGCGGCAAAGAGGACCTCGCGGGCGCGGGCGATGGCCAGGCCGGGGCTGGAGAGCACGGGCTTGGTGCGCACGTCGCGTGGAATCCGCTCCACCACGCCCGCCATCGAGGCCTGGGCCAGCACGACCACGTCCACGGTGTGGATGAGCCGAGCCAGCGCGGCGGTGACGATGTGGTCATGAGTCTCATTGTCGCCCGCGATCACCGCGTCAAAGGCCCCGTCGCAAAGACACGGCACCACGTCGATCCGGCGCGACTGAGCTGCCGCGGTCTCGCGCAGCAGCGCCACGGTAGGCTCCAGGGTCGTGCGCAGGGTGGCCATCACGCCGATGCGGGTGCCCTGCCGCACGGCCTCTTCCGCCATGGCCTCGTCCACGCGCAGCACGGGAAAATCGAAGACTTCGCGGGCGACCGGCACGGCGGGGCCGATCGAAGAGCAGGTCACCAGCACGGCATCTGCGCCGGCGTCGCGGGCGTTCTGGATCAGCGCCAGCACACGCCGCACCGTGGCCTTCGCCAGGCTCTGCGCGGCGACGGTGTTCTTGATCAGGCTTTCGTCCACGGTGTGAAAGATCGCGACGTCAGGGATCATCTGCTCGCACAGCTCGGAGAACATCGGGATCAGCACGTGGCTGGTGTGGAGCAGCGCCAAAGTCTGAGGCATCAGCGTTCCTTTCTGGCAGCCCGCCGAACCAGCACGGCCCAATCGCGCGCCGGCTCTTTAGGCGCTTGGCCGAGCGACCGTAGGCCGCCGCCTTCGACCGCGCGAACCGCTCCATCCTGCAACTCGCCGCCGAAACGAGGATCGTACCACTTTACTTCGAAGGTCCCCTTCGCCCCGGCCAGGTTCAGTTCGGCCGTGCCGCCCTCCGGCAGGTAGATGGCGTAAACCTCGCCCTCCTTGGCGAACACGTAGTCGTTGGGCGCCGGGGTGAGCTCGTCGCGGTGGCGCATCTGCTGGAACGGCAGGTGGCGGGTGAAGAACTCGTGGACGTAGCGCATGAGGTCGTATAAGTGGTCGCGGCTGCGGAAGTCTTCGCAGTTAAGGTCGTCGTTCGAGCCGGTGTTAAAGAAGATCGTGCCGAATCCGCTGGCCATGAGGTTGCCCCAGATGGAGAGTGTGCGGGCCCGGTGGTGCCAATAGTCCTGCTCGTCGGGCGGAATGCCGGGGTTCATTTCAATGAGGCCGACCAGCCACTTGTGACCGGCTTTGGCGGACTGGTCCACCCACTTGATCGTTTCAGCGCGGGTATTCTCGGCATCGTGCTGCATGGCGACGGCATCGAAGTTGGGGAACCCGAGGAGCCGGCCGTAGGTCTTCTCGTCCGGTATCAGCTCGGCTTTCCACTGCACGTACTCGATGGGATGCCGGTAGGGGTCGATGGCGCGGAAGTAGCTGGCGATGTCCTTGACGTCCTGGGTGGTGAAGTAGCGCCAGCGGTCCATTTCCTCGTCGAGGTCCCAGATGAGCGCGTGGTGATGGGCGAAGCGGGCGACCAGCTCGCGGTAGTAGAGCTTGCGGATGGTGCTGAGCTTGCCGAGGAGCTGCTCGCCCTCTTCCTCCTGGGTGACGAGGATCAATTGCAGCCCCAGGCGGTCCATGTGGGAGAAGACGATTTCCCACTGGGCCAGCTTGGAGACGTCGTAGCGGGCGCGCTCCTCGTAGCCGGTCCAGGGGTAGATGTCGCGCGCGTCGCCGCCAACGTTCATGGTAAGGGAGTAGAAGGTGTTCATGCCCTTGCCGGCCAGGTAGTTGAGCGCGCCGATGATGCCCTTGCCCTTGCCTCCCTGCCAGGTGGGATCGCCGGTTCTCCAGTCCTTGACGTGGGGCTCGTAGTGGTGCAGGCCGTCAGGGAAAGGCGTGCGCTTGAGCTTGGCGCCAAGGTGGTCCACGGTGTTGTCAAACTGGTAGTAGGCCAGGAAGTTCTCGGGGCTCTGGGTGCCCACCATGATGAAGTACTCTCCCGAGCCGGCGTAACGGGGGTAATGCTCGCCCACGTATTGCAGCATGCCGCGCGCGCGATGATCAAGCCCCTGCTTGTCGGTCGGGCCGACCGTGAAAGTGCCGGCGGCGCCGTCGAAGGAAACCGGTTTGCCGGCATTCGGGTCGAGGCTGGCGGCGACATCGGGCCCCGCGCGGAGGGACGCACGGTAGTTCCACACGCCAGGCGCGTCCGGAACGAAGTGCACCCGCCACTTGTCCCCTTCCGTCGCGCCGGTCTCGGCGGCATTGCCGTCCGCGGCGAAGTACCCAGGTACGCGGTAGCGCTTCGACCCCTGGGCGAAAGTGACGTTAAGGCGGTAGTCGAGGAAGGGGTTCGGACTGGCCGTCTCGCTGGTGCGCGGCCCGTCGAAGGTTACAGTGACGTTGTGCCACTGCTTGAGCTCGCCGGTGATGGTCGCGCCGGGCAGGAGTCCGGCGAAACAACACAGCAGCGCAAGCGTGATTAGCGGTTTTCTCATAAAGCTCTCTTCCCGTAGCAGCCTCATCGGATCACTTCAATCAAGTAAAATGTCGTCGCCGGATCGCCCACCGGAATCTCCCAGCCATCTTCGAGTCTTCGGCCCCTTATATCCTCCCCGATCTGCCGCGCGGCGCCGTCCAGAGCCTTGGCGCGCAGGCCCACCGCCCCGTCCAGCTCCCGGAACATCACCCAGCCGGTGACCGGCTCGATCAGCGACGGCGCCACGCCCCACTCGGCCAGCAGGGTCCGGCGCTCGTTGAATTTCGCGCCGGTGTTCGAGACGCGGGCGGCCGCCGTCAGCAGCATCCGGGCCGACCGGTACAGCGGCTTCGAGTCCAGCGACTGAAGCGTGAGGGCGCAGAACTCGTTGCGGACATCGGCCGACAGATGGCGGACCGCCTTGCCGTTGGCCTTCACGAACCCGATCAGCGCTTGCGTCCGGTCCGTGTCAATGGTTACTAAGCCTCCCTTTTCCGCGGAAACGTGCCAGGCCAGTTCTTTGGTGTCGGAGATGATGGGGTTAGCCTCGACCGCGGTGAACTTCTCGGTCGGCTCGCAGTCCAGGCAGCGAATGCGCGACCCGTGCATCAAGGGAATCGAAAGGGGGAATCCGGGCGTGAAGTACGGCCGCTCCGCCTCCGGCAGGCGCAGGCTCTCGATGACCTGTTCGGTGGAATACGACCGCAGCACCGTCTTCTTTGCCGGCTGCACGTCGGGCCGGAGGAAGATCAGCGCTCCGGCGGCCAGTTGCGGCATCTTGACCGGATCCAGCGTGATGTCGAAGTTGTCCGCCAGGTAGGGCTGCCACTGCCCGGCCAGCTTTGGCTCGAAGGTGTAGAAGAAGATGCCGTCCCAATCCTGGAAGGCCGCATAGGCCGCCAGGATGGGCATCATCTCCGCGGCGTACTCGTTCGGGTTGGGGTGGTTCACTTCGCTGACCGTGTACGGCTTGTTCGCAAACGGCGACCGGCTGAGCTTGACCACCGTGGAGCGCAGCGGCTGGTTCACCATGGGCGTGTTCCGCATTCCCCAGATGGCCGGGTGCTGCCAGTAGACGTGGCCGTCCATGATGTCCATCCGGGAAGTCGAGCGGAGCAGCGGGTACGGTGGAATCCAGTAGGTGTGGTCGGCGGTGCCCACAATCAGCGATTTTACGCCCAGGGTCTCCTTCAGATAGCGCTTCATGTCCAGGAAGAAGCCGGTCTCCAGGTCTGTGTAGAAAGCGGCCTCCGTGGAGAAGCGTTCCCTGGGCGCCTCCCGGAATTCCTCGCGCCTGAGCCGGGGGACGGGCCCGTCGCCTTTCACGCCGGCCAGCGCCCGCAGTTTGCGAAGCTCCTCCGGCCGCAGCTTCTGGTTGAGCCACTGGTTGTAGCGGTCGGTGAGAATCTTCTCGTAGTGGGGAGTAAAATCGAGCTGGTACCGGACCGAATCCTTGGTCAACTGCCCGCGCAGCCAGTTCCGGGACCAGAACTCGAAGACCGAATTCTCGTTCACTATCTCGACGATGGCCACCGCCGGCTCATTGCGGTACTCCGATTGGGTGTACGGATTGTAGTGGGTCAGCAACTGCTTCGCGTACTCCCGCTGAAGCTCCAGTAGCTGCTCCCCGATGTAAGTCGTGGCCTTGGCGACGCCGATAAGGTCATAGTCCGGCACGCCGTCGCCCTCTTTGTAAGTCCGCCCGACGTTCAGATTCAGATTCGAATAGATGCCCCGCTTCTTCAGCTCCGAGACAAAGAAGTCCAGCCGGTCCAACTGCTGGGGGTCCATCGTCCGGGTGTCTTTGCGGTCTCCGTCGATCAGTCCCCGCGGCCGGGTCCGAGTGGTCCGGTCGAGGAAATGGAAGCGCACGCAATTCACCCCGAAGCGCGCCAGCGTGGCCGCCCAGAGAGGCGCTTCTTCCTTGGGCGGCAACAGCTCCGACCCTTTGGTCCAGCCGGTGATGTTCACTCCCCAGATGCGGAAGCGTTGGCCGTTGGGCTGGACCAGATGCCCGTCCTTCACCTGGATGAAACCGTACTTACCCGCGGGCGCATCCAGCAGGAAGGAAACGTCGGCCGGAGAATCCGTGCGCGCCTCGTGATTCATGGTGAAGGGCCGCCAAGGAATCTCCTGCGCCAGCCCTATGTTCAGCGCCAGCCCTGCGGCAAGTAATGCGAATCGAGCGGACATCTAGAAAAGAACCTTCAGACCCAACTGGATCTGGCGCGGACTGTTTTGCTGCCCCGAGACGACTGCGAACAGCGTCGATCCCTGGCTCACGTTGGGCGAGCTGAAGATCGGGCTGTTGGTGAGATTGAAGGCTTCGGCGCGAAATGCCACGGTCAGCCGTTCGACCGGCTTGAAGCTCTTGAACAGCGAGAAGTCGATTTCATGAGCACCATCGGCCCGGACCGCCGTCACCGTGCGGCCCAGATTCCCGAAGGTGAAAGGCGGCGCCGCGCTGAACGCGGCCGTGTTGAACCACTTGCTGACCGATCGCGCGGCGCCAAGACTCACGGGCGCGCCGTTATAGTCCGGTCTCTGCGCGCCCCCGAAGGAGTAGCCCGTGCTCGTCGATTGACTCCAGTTGTAAAGCGGCAAACCAACCGCCAGCGTCAGGATGCCATTCACCTGCCAGTTGCCGATGAGAGCGTTCACCACTTTATCGGCGTTTCCGGCCAGCCGATGGCCGCGCCCGAAGGGAAGCACATAAGTGCCATTGAGGACCAAACGGTGCGGCTGGTCATAGGAGGACACGGCCCGCTCGGCCGCCAGGTTATACCAGTTGCGTACGGTGCCCGCCTGGGTCCACACGCCGTCCACTCCACCGCTAATCGTCTTCGAAAAGGTGTAGGAGGCCATCAGGCTCGCGCCTCCGGACAACCGCCTTTCAAACCGAGTTTGCAGCGCGTGGTAGTTGGAGTTGCCCCAGGCCGCGTTCTTCGCCTGGAGGCCGGTGTAATGGGGGAAAGGACGCAACAGTTGTCCTGCCTGCACCGTCGCCTGAGACAGGATGCCCGGTGTGGTAATGATTCCGTAGAAAGGGTTCGGAACCAAGGCCAGCAGCGCCGTTCCCATGCTGAGCAGCGACGGGTTCATTTGGTTGAACTCCGGCGCCGCCGGCTGAAAGTACGGCAGGTGCGTCGCTTTGTTGCCGGCATAGGCGATCTCCCACAGCGTGCTGGAGCCGATTTGCCTCTGAATGGTGAGATTCCACTGCTGGTTGTACGGCGTCTTGAGCGTTGCCGGCCAGGCGTCGTTCAGCGTGGCTCCAACCTGCGTAAGCAGCCCTAGCTTTGAGCCGGTGTATAGGTTGAATCCGCTCGGAAACGGATTGCTCAACAGGTTCACCGGCGTCGCGCCGTCCAGCGAACTCACCCAGGGGGTCTGCGTGGAATAGCCTTCTCCCAGGTTGTGGCGGCTCGCTCCGTAGGGCGCGGCGGTGTAGTAAATGCCATACGCGGCTCGGATGACCGTCGATGGAGTCAACTGATAAGCGATTCCGACCCGCGGCCCGAAATTGCGCAGCGGCGCGTCCACTATGGCCCGCCGACCGAGGGTGCTGTCGGCGAACAGCGGCCCGCCGCGGAGGTTCATACCCACCTTCTCCGAGAGCGGGTTTCGAATGTACGGGTCGATGGCCGTCTGCCGGTCGTAGCGCTCCGTGCAGCCCGTCTCGATGTCCCACCGCAGACCCACGTTCAAGGTCAGCCTGGAGCGCACCCTGAAATCGTCTTGCACGTAAAAGGCCATATACCGATTCGCGTTGGCGGGGCTCGCCTCGTTGGTCGTATACCCGGCGCTCTGGCTGACGCTCCCGCCCGTGCCCAGCAGGAAGGAGGCATAACCCACCCCGGAAGTCGAGGCTGGACTGAAAGGATTCGGCCCCTGAGTCATCGACCGGTAAAACTGATAAAGCCCCACCGGGTTGGTGGCTCGTCCGTAATTGACGTAATTAGACCGTATGTCGCCTCCGAACTTGATGGTGTGCCGCCCAACGACCCAGGACATACTGGCGTTGCCTGTGTATGCCATGTCCCACATGTGATAGTCGTCCCCGCCGCTGGGGCCGAGTTGGGTCATGTCCTGGACGGTGACGGTCGGAAACATGAGCCGGTCTGCCTGAGCGGCGATCGACGCGGGAAGGCCGAGTTGCGTCGGATCAAAGCCTCCCACGCCGGTTCGCGTGGCGCTCCAGTGGACGCGGTTCGCCGCGACCCGGCCCATTCCGGCGCGGACCTCCAATACCTTCGAGGTGCCTATCGTATGCGTGAAGTCGAGCACGGCGCTCTGCAAGCGCTGATACGTCGGCTCGCAACAACCAGGGTCGGCGAGGTTGTTGAAGTAATTTGGCTTGCTGTACACGCTGTCATGGACATCGTAACGTCCCATGATGCGGTTGGCCGGGTTGAAATAGTGGTCGATTTTGGCCTCGATACGGTTCGCGAATTGCGGGTAGGCGCTCTGCACGACGTAATTGTTCTGATTGGTGAACGCAAGACCCGCGGCGTTCGGCTGGGGATAGTACTTTTGCATGTTGACCGCCACCGGATTCAACAGCGACGCGGGTATCGCATTATTCGGGAACGCGGTGCGAATCCAGGCCGCGGGATTGCCCGGGTCCTTGGTCGTGCTGAACGGATTGTAAATCACGAGCCGCTGCGCGCTGGCATTGAGGGTCTGCGAAAAGTCGCCCTGGCGCTGTAGCGGAGTGGGCAGGGTGTAGGTTGCGATCTGCGCGGCGCGGGTGCGCCCCCCCTCGTAGTCGAAGAAGAAGAAAGTCTTGCTCCTGCCGCTGTAAATCCTGGGCAACAGCACCGGCCCGCCGATGGTTCCGCCGAATTGGTTGCGTTTGAAGCTGGCCAGCTGGAGTCCGGAGCGGTTGGCGAAGAAGTTGTTCGAGTCCATCTTGCTGTTGCGCAGAAACTCAAAGGCGCTGCCGTGTAAGGTATTGGTGCCGGACTTCGTGACCATGATCACGACTCCGCCTCCGCTGCGCCCATATTCTGCGGGGTAGGAATTGGTGAGGATCTTGAATTCCTGGATCCCTTCGACCGAGGGGATCGCGCTGATGGCCGGAATCGTGGGAACGTTGTGGTTCACTTGCATGCTGACGCCGTCGAGGACCATGTCGCTGGTAGCCTCCTGGCTTCCATTGATGATGAAGTGATTCCCGTAGAAGGTGTCGTCCACTCCGGTGGTGGTCTTGGTTTGGAACACGCCGGGCACCAGCGAGGTCAACGAGTATATGTTCCGGTTGTTCAGCGGCAAATCGACAATCCGGTCGTTGGACACCACCGCGCTCAGGGTGGCCGTGACGCTGTCCATCATTTGCGGGGCCGCCGAGACGGTGACCTCTGCGGTGGCCATGCCGACTTCCAGAGAGATGTTGACCGAGGCCCTCTGCTCGGCGGCCAGGGGGAAGCCTTCGAGAATGTACGGGCGGAACCCGCTCTTCTCCGCCGCGATGCGGTATCGTCCAATAGGCAACTGAGAAACCACGTAAAAACCGGTCTCGTTGGACCTTGTGGTGAACGCGAGGTTCCGCTCCATGTCGGTGACCGTGATCCTGGCCGCGGCGATGACGGCGCCGGTGGCGTCGGTCACGATGCCGGAAATGGAACCCGTGAAAGCCTGCCCGAAGGCAGGCGGCGTGATGGACAGGCCGGCCAGCACCGGCCAAATCAGGCGCTGTAACAGACGCTTCATCGCACACCTCCCTTTTACCCGTGTCGCGATAGTATCTATGCTACGCGGGGTGGGCACGGCAGGCAAGCGCATAAAAGGGGATCTTGCTCCGTTCCGCATCGCGGAACCACCGGGGGGCCAGAGATCAGCCCCGGCGACCCCCTCTCGCGCCCCGCCGCCGCACGGCAGATTTCGCGTTGCGGAATGCCTCCGGCGGCGGCTGGGGGAGCCGCCGCCACCGCCGCGAACACCAGCAGCAGCCCGGCGCTCAATCTGGGGGAGGGCAAGGCCCCGGGGGGTGTTGACGCGGACCCGGCCGGAATGGTAAGGTCGTTGTGCATTGGATGGCGAATATGCATAAACATGCACAGGCGGCTTTCCGCCGCAACCTTCCCTTGATTCTGCTCCTCGCTTTGACCGCCTGGCCCGCCGCGGCAGCCGGCCTCCAGCCGCCTGCGCAGACGGTCGAGCGCTGGGGGCTGTTCGAGCTTTCTTTGCGCGGCCCCGGCGGCGGCAATCCTTTTCTCGAGGTTCAGCTCCGCGCCGAGTTCCGCTATCAGCACCGCGCCCTCGAGGTGGACGGCTTCTACGACGGCGACGGGCTCTACCGCGTCCGGTTCATGCCCGACACGCCTGGCGTCTGGACCTACACCACCCGGAGCAACAGCCCCGAGCTGGACGGCCGGACGGGGCAGTTCACGTGCGTGCCGCCCTCGAAAGGCAACCACGGTCCGGTCGGGGTCCGGAACATTTCTCATTTTGGCTACGCCGACGGCACTCCCTACTTCCCGTTCGGGACCACCTGCTACGCCTGGGTGCACCAGGGCGAGGAACTGGAACAACAGACGCTCAAAACCCTGCGCGCGGCGCCGTTCAACAAGATGCGCATGTGCGTTTTTCCGAAGGACTACGTCTACAACAAGAACGAGCCTCAGTTCTACCTTTTCGAGAGAAACGCCGCCGGCCAGAACGACTACACGCGCTTCAACCCGCAATACTTCCGGCACTTCGAGCGGCGCGTCCAGGACCTGCTGGAGCTGGGCATCGAAGCGGACCTGATCCTGTTCCACCCTTACGACCGCTGGGGCTACGCCCGGATGCCCGCCGAGGCCGACGACCGCTACCTGCGCTATGTGGTGGCCCGCCTGGCCGCCTTTCGCAACGTCTGGTGGTCGATGGCCAACGAGTACGACTTCATGAAAGAGAAGAAGATGGCTGACTGGGACCGTTTCTTCCGCATCGTGCAGGAGAGCGACCCGTACCAGCATCTGCGCTCTATCCACAACGGAGGCGGAGGGGCGCTCTACGATCACGGCAAGCCGTGGGTGACGCACGTGAGCATACAGAGCTCGGAGCTGGAGAAGGCGCGCGAGCTGGTGGTCAACTACCGGAAGCCGGTGATCTACGACGAATGCAAGTACGAGGGGAACATCCCGCGGCGCTGGGGCAACATCTCGGCGCGCGAGATGGTGCGGAGGTTCTGGCTGGGGACCGTCGCCGGCGCCTACGTAGGCCACGGCGAGACTTATCTTGATCCGAAGGACATCCTGTGGTGGTCCAAGGGAGGGGTCCTGCACGGCGAGAGCCCGCCGCGAATCGCGTTCTTGCGGAAGATCCTGGAGGAGGGACCTCCCGAAGGGCTAACCGGCTGGGCGCCCTACTACCCCTGGGGCGGCAGAGAGGGAGAGTATTATCTTTACTACCTCGACGTCAACCAGCCTGCCGAGTACGAGTTCGATCTACCCAAGGGGGGTCCGTATCGCGCGGAAATCATCGATCCCTGGGAGATGACCATCACCCCGGTAGCGGGGACGTTTGAAGGCCGGTTTAAGCTGCAACTCCCCGGAAGGCCGCACCTGGCGGTGAGAATCCGCAGGGTGAAGCATGGCCCTTGAGACGGAGGGACTCCTCCAGGAGCTGCGAAAACTGTCGGCCGGCGTTCGCCGCCGGAGCCTGCGCATGGTGCACCGCGCGAAACTGGGTCATCCCGGCGGCGACCTCTCCTCCGCGGACATCCTGGTCACGCTCTATTTCGCGGTGCTGCGGATCGACAAGGACCGGCCCGACGCGCCGGACCGCGACCGCTTCATCATGAGCAAAGGACATTGTTCCGCGTCTCTGTACGCCACGCTGGCGGCGGCGGGCTTCCTGCCCGAGGAGGAACTGGAGACCTTCGCGCAGCCTCTCTCGCGGCTGAGCGGCCATCCCGACCGGACCAAGACGCCGGGCGTCGAGGCTAGCACCGGGACGCTGGGCCACGGGCTGCCGGTCGCGGTCGGGGCGGCTCTGGCCGCCAGGATCGACGGGGCGGCCTGGAGGACTTTCGTTCTGACCGGCGACGGAGAGCTCCAGGAGGGCAGCAACTGGGAGGCGGCGATGGCGGCGGCGCACTTCGGACTGGACAACCTCACCCTCATCGTCGATCGCAACATGCTCCAGCAGGGCGACGCGACCGAGCGGACGATTCGCCTCGAACCCCTCGCCGAGAAATGGCGGGCGTTCGGCTGGGCCGTGCGCGAGGTGAACGGCCACGACCACGCCGCGCTGCTGGAGAAGTTCGGGCGGCTGCCGTTCGAGCCGGGCCGTCCCAGTTGCATCATCGCGCACACTCACAAGGGCTGCGGCGTTTCCTTCATCGAGGACCGGCCGGAGTGGCACCACCGCGTCCCCACCGATGAGGAGCTGGAGGCGGCGCTGCTCGAGCTGGAGAGGGCGGCCTCATGAGCGGGCTTCACGACTGCCGGGACGCCTTCGTGCGAGCGCTCGAGGAACTCGCGGTGCGAGACCCGGGAATCGTCGCCCTCACCAACGATTCGGTAGGCTCCACGAAACTGGCGCGCTTCCGCCAGCGGTTCCCGCAGCGCTTTATCAACATCGGGATCGCGGAACAGAACATGGTGGGCATCGGGGCGGGGCTGGCGAACGGCGGAAAGATCCCGTTCATCTGCGGCGCCTCCTGCTTCCTGACCGCGCGCGCCCTCGAGCAGATCAAGGTGGACCTGGCCTACTCGAAGGCCAACGTGAAACTGTGCAGCACCACCAGCGGCCTGGCCTACGGAGGCCTCGGCCCGACCCACCACTCGATCGAAGACCTCGCCTGGACGCGGGTGATCCCCAACCTGACGGTGATCGTTCCCGCGGACCCGATTGAAACGGACCAGGCCGTTCGCGCCGCCGCCGCGCTGGACGGGCCGGTCTTCCTTCGGATCAGCCGGATGCCCGTTCCGCAGGTGCACGCCGCGGACTACCAGTTCAGGGTTGGGCGCGCCGCCTGCCTGAAGAATGGCAGCGACGTCACTTTGATCGCCAACGGGATCATGGTGTCCCGGGCGCTGGAGGCTGCCGCGCTCCTGGCCGAGCAGGGCATCGCCGCGCGGGTGCTGAACATGGCCACCGTGCGGCCGATCGACTGCGACGCGATTCTGGAAGCGGCCGCGCAAACCGCCGCCATCGTCACCGTCGAGGAACACTCGGTCGTCGGAGGGCTCGGCGGCGCCGTGGCCGAGGTGGTGGCGACCTCCGCGCCGGTTCACATGCGAATTCTGGGCGTCCCCGGCGTCTTCGCTCCGACCGGCTCCGCGCAATGGCTGCTCGAACACTTCGGCCTGACCCCGGCGGGCATCCGGAACGCGGCGCTCGAGGTGCTGGAAAAGGCGGGTGCGCGAAGATGACCGGCAAGCTGATCCTGGCGATCGATCAAGGCACAACGAACACGAAGGTGCTCCTGGTTGACTCTGCGGGCACGGTCCTGGCGCGGGCCTCGCGACCACTGACTGTAAGCTGCCCCAAGCCCGCCTGGGTGGAGCAGGACCCGATGGCTCTCTGGACGAGCGTGCGGGAGGCGATCGACGAGTGCCTCAGCCGAAGCGATTCGCCGCCTCCGGCCGCCATCGCGATCACCAACCAGCGCGAATCGGTGATCCTGTGGAATCGCCGGAGCGGGCAGCCGGAAGGCCCCTGCGTGGTATGGCAATGCCGGCGGTCCGCGCCGCTTTGCGCCGAGCTGCGCCAGCGCGGGCTGGAAGGCCGGATTCGGGCGCGCACCGGACTGACCATCGATCCGCTGTTTTCCGCGGGCAAGGCGCGCTGGCTGCTGGAGCAGGCTCCGGACGGCCGCCGCAGGGCGGAGCAGGGCGAGCTGTGTTTGGGCACGGTGGATAGCTGGCTGCTGTGGAACCTCACCGGAGGAGCGGCGCACGCCTGTGATATGTCCAACGCCTCGCGCACCCAGTTGTTCGATATTCGCCGGCTCCGCTGGGACACTGAGCTGCTCGAGATATTCGCGATCCCTGGCGCCGCTTTGCCGGAGGTCCGGCCTTCGAGCGCGATCTACGGCGAAAGCATCCGGCTGGGACGTTTGCCCGCAGGAGTTCCGATCGCCAGCCTGATAGGCGATTCCCATGCCGCGCTGTTCGGCCACGCGGCGTTTCAACCCGGCGCAGTCAAGGCCACCTACGGGACCGGCTCGTCGCTGATGACGCTCACCGGCGCACCGGTGGAATCGGCCGGCGGGCTTTCGACGACCATTGCCTGGGCGCGCCAGCACCGCGTCGAGCACGCGCTGGAGGGAAACATCAGCTTCACTGGCGGCGCGGTGCAATGGTTCGGCGAGTTCCTGGGACTTGCCGATCCCGTCGCCGGCGTAGCCGCGCTGGCCGAGCAGACCCCCGACACGGGCGGCGTGTATCTGGTGCCCGCATTCGTCGGCCTCGGCGCGCCGCACTGGAGAGACACTGCCCGCGGGCTGATTACGGGAATCACTCGCGGTACGACGGCGGCGCACGTGGCCCGCGCCACGCTGGAGGCGATCGCCTACCAGGTCCGCGACGTGTTCGACCTGATGCAGGCGGAGAGCGGCCGCGAACTGCCGGCGCTGTTGGCCGACGGCGGCGCCAGCCAGAACGACTTCCTCATGCAGTTTCAGGCCGACATGCTGGGCCGGCCGGTGATCCGGAGCGGCTCGGTCGAGCTCTCCGCGCTGGGCGCGGCTTGGCTGGCCGGGCTGGCAACTGGCGTCTGGTCCTCACTGGAGGAACTGGAGGCGCTCCCGCGGCCCACACGCCGCTTCGAGCCGCGCCTGCCGGGTCCTCAGCGCGAGGCTCTGTACCGCGGATGGCGCGAAGCCGTGGCCCGCGCGGCCGCGGAGTCCCTGGCGGGGTGCCCGGAATGAACGCCCGATGTGGCGCGGGCTTCAGCCTGCCGCGTCGGCACTCGTGCCGACGCTCGGCACGTCGGCTGAAGCCGACGCTGCACGCTAAAGCGTGCGCCACGGCGCCCATCATGGAGAGATAAGCCCATGGCGCGGATCGATGAGCTGCGGCTCATGGCGAAGGTGGCCCGCATGTACCACATCCAGGGTCTCCGCCAGCCGGTGATCGAGGACCGGCTGAATGTCTCTCAATCCACCATCTCGCGCCTGCTGAAGCGGGCGGAAAGCGAAGGAATCGTCCGCATCACGGTGAGCGTTCCGGCCGGGGCGCACCCGGATCTCGAGGAAGGGCTTCAGGCGGCTTACGGCTTGAAAGAGGCCATCGTGGTGGACTGCGTGGAGGATGGCGACGAGCGGATCGTGCCGGACCTCGGCGCCGCGGCCGCCTTCTACCTGGAAACCACTCTCAAGCGCCGGGAGATCGTGGGGATCTCCTGCTGGAGCGCGGCCCTGCTGGCGATGGTGAACGCCATGCATCCCAGCCAGCGCGGCGCCGGGGCCACGGTGCTGCAAATCCTCGGCGGAGTCGGCAACCCCGCGGCGGAGGCCCACGCCACGCACCTGACGCGCCGGCTCGCAAATCTCATCGGCGGGAGCGCGGTGTTCCTGCCCGCGCCGGGGGTGGTCGGCTCGGCCGAGGCGCGCCGCGTCCTGATGAAGGACCGCTTCGTGCGGGAAGCGGTGAAGATGATGCGCTCGGTCACGCTGGCGCTGGTCGGCATCGGAGCGTTGGAGCCCTCGCGTCTGCTGGCCAGCAGCGGCAACGTCTTCTCGCCGGAGGAGCTGCGAATCCTCAAGGACCACGGCGCAGTCGGGGACATCTGCCTGCGCTTCTTCGACGTCGACGGCCGCCCGGTGGTCACGCCCCTGAACGAGCGGGTGATCGGCATGGAGCTCGAGCACCTGCGCTCGGTGGACCGCGTAGTCGGCGTGGCCGGCGGGCGCCGGAAACACGCCGCCATTCGCAGCGCGCTCCGCGGGCGCTGGATCAACGTGTTGATCACCGATCGCTTCACCGCCCAGCGGCTGCTCGACGACGAGAAGAGCCTCTCGCGCAGCGAATCTGCGTCGGGGTCCCAACTGCCGGCCCGAGTCGGGGCGAAAAGGAGATCATGAACCGGCACGCGGCGCTGTCAGTCTGTCTCGGCTTGGCGCTGAGCCTCGCCGGGTGCGTCCCGTGGACGGTGAGGCCGATCGAGAGCGCCGAGGAGAAGCAGAGCCAGGGGCGAGAGCGCTTCAACGCCGCCTCGTATGTCGATTCCATCTGGTCGAGCCGGCTGGCGCCGGCCATCCTCGACTCGGCGGTGGACCTGCGCACGCTGCTGACCGCGCTGGAGGCCGATGCCGGCGGCGCCGCCCGCAAATACGGCCAGCGGGAAGGGGAAGGCCCGTTTCACTTCATGGTGAAAGGCCGCGGGCGGGTGCTGGCCATCGACACGCGCTCGCGCACGGGGCTCATCTCCATCGATCTGGCGCCGGGTGACGGCAAGCCGGACGCGTTCCTCGAAGTCGGTCCGGTGATCCGGGGCACCTCGCTCCGGGACGCGGTGGGTTTCATCCGGTTCGGCCAGTTTGTGAACCAGCTCCAGTTCGCCGATGTGGCGAACGAGCTGAACGCCAGGGTGTTGAATTCGGTCGTGGCCCGCCTGAAGCTGCCGACGCTGCCAGGCAAGGTTGTCTCCTTCTATGGCACGTTCACTTTGACGCCGGGTTCCCCGGCCGAGATTGTGCCGGTGCAGGTGAACGTGGAGGAGCGCGGCGAATGACTGACGCGATCCTGCGCGCGGAGCGGATCAGCAAGACCTACCCGGGGACGCTGGCTCTGGACCACGTGGATTTCCAGGTGCGGCGCGGCCAAGTGAACGTGCTGATCGGCGAGAACGGCGCGGGGAAATCGACGCTGGCGAAAATTCTCGCCGGGGTCGAGCAGCCCACCCAGGGGCGGCTGGCGCTGGAGGGCGAGGCGATCCGCCTGCGCTCGCCGCGGGATGCCGACCGCTGCGGCATCGGCATGATTTACCAGGAACTGAGCCTGTTCCCGAACCTGAGCGTGGCGGAGAACATCTTCATAGCGCGCGAGGTCACCGCGGGGAGGCTGATGGTTGACCACAAGGCGCAGGAGCGGCGGGCGCGCGCCCTGCTCGAACGCCTCGAGCAGCCGATCGACCCTCGGACACTGGCCGGCGAGCTTCCGCTCGGGCAGCAGCAACTCGTGGAAATCGCTCGCGCCCTGGCGCGCGACGTCAGGATCCTGATCATGGACGAGCCGACTTCCGCGCTCAGCGCCGCCGAAATCAACGTCCTGTTCGGCATCATCCGCGAACTGAAGTCGCGCGGCGTCTCGATTGTCTACATCTCCCACCGGCTGGAGGAGCTGCTGGAGATCGGCGATCAAATCGCCGTGCTGCGCGACGGGCGCCTCATCGCCGAAGCGCCGGCGGAGGCGGCCAGCCTCGGCTGGCTGGTCGAGAAGATGACGGGACGCAGCACGACGGCTGTGACGCCGCGGCAAAGGAGCCAGGCGGCAGTTGAGCTGCTGAAGGCGGATTCGCTCTCGCTGCGCCGCGCCGACGGCAGGCTGGCGCTGGATGGCGTATCGTTCACGGTCCACGCGGGCGAGATTCTAGGGATCTATGGCCTGATGGGCGCCGGGCGCACGGAGCTGTTCGAGTCTCTGATCGGGGTCCAGCCCCGCGCGCGAGGCGCGATTCTGCTGGAGGGCCGGCGGCTGGAGGCGCGCTCCACCGCCGAGCGCATCGCCGCGGGACTGGTCCTGGTCCCGGAGGACCGGCAGCGGGCGGGGCTCGTGCCGACGCTCTAGGTCCGGCAGAACATCACGCTCATGAGCCTGGGCCGGTTCGCCCGCGGGATCTATCTCTCTCCGGCGCGCGAGACCGCCGGCGCGCGCCGGCTCGCCGGCGAATTGCAGATCAAGGTGTCCGATTTAGGGCAGCCGGTCACCTCCTTGAGCGGCGGCAACCAGCAGAAGGTGGTCGTCGCCAAGTGCCTGCTCACCTCTCCCAAGGTGCTGCTCATGGATGAGCCGACCCGCGGCGTGGACGTGGCGGCCAAGGCGGAGATCTGCCAGATCATGCGGCGGCTCGCCTCGCGGGGGCTCGGGGTGGTCTTCGCCTCTTCCGAGTTGAAAGAGATTCTGGCCGTGGCCGACCGCGTGCTGGTGATGTCGCGCGGCCGGATCACGGGCGAATTCCAGATCGACCAGGCCAGCGAAGAGGCGCTGGTGCGGGCGGCTTCGGCCAAACCCGGCCGCGAGGGAGGCGAGCGTGCCAACCCATGAGGCGGCGCCCGTAGCCGCAGGGTCCCCGCGGCTCTCGGCCGCCGCGCTGCTGTTTCGCCTGCGGGCGCTGTTGGCCCTGCTGACCCTGGCCCTGCTGTTCTCGCTGCTTTCCCCGTCTTTCCTCACCGCGGGCAACCTGATCATGCTGGTGAAGCACGTGGCCATCAACGCCCTCCTGGCGATCGGGATGACGTTCGTGATCCTGACCGGCGGCATCGACCTCTCGGTGGGTTCGGTGGCCGGTCTGGCGGGGATGATTGCCGGCGGGCTGATCAACCAGGGGCTTGTCCTGCCGATGTTCGGCGTAGTGGTGTACTTCCAGGTCTGGCTGGTGATCGTGCTGGCGATGCTGGCAGGCGTGTTGGTGGGCGGCGTGAACGGCCTGCTGGTCGCGCGCTGCGGCGTGCCGCCGTTCATCGCCACGCTGGGAATGCTGTATGTCGCCCGCGGGGCCGCGCTGCTGCGCTCCGGCGGCGCCACGTTTCCGAACTTGGTGGGCCGGCCCGAGCTCGGCAACACGGGCTTCCCGTGGCTCGGTTCCGGCACGATCCTCTACCTGCCGGTTCCAATCTGGGCGATGGTGCTTCTGGGCGCGACGGCGGCGTTCGTCTCCGCCCGCACGCCGTTCGGCAGGCAGGTGTACGCGGTGGGCGGAAACGAGCGCGCCGCGGAGCTGTCCGGGGTCCGCGTCAAGCGGGTGAAACTGCTGGTCTACGTGATTTCCGGTCTCTGCGCGGCGCTGGCGGGGCTGATCATCGCCGCCCAGCTCGTCGCGGCCCACCCGGCCACGGGCTCGACCTTCGAGCTGAACGCGATCGCCGCCGTGGTCCTCGGCGGAACCTCGCTGATGGGGGGCCGCGGCACGATCGGCGGGGCCATTCTGGGGGCCTTCGTCATCGGCGTGCTGGCCGACGGGCTGGTCCTGCTGGGTGTCTCGGAGTTCTGGCAGATCGTTATCAAGGGAATCGTGATCGTGCTGGCCGTCATCATGGACCAGCTTCAACAGAGGCTCCAATGGAAGTCCGCAGTTACGCAAGCCGCTTAGCAGCGGCAGTGCTTGTTATCCTGGCGCTGGCCGCCTCCGGGTGCCGGTCCGGCCCGCGTTCGCCGGGCACGCCGGGCAAGAAGCTCATCGTGATCATCACGCCGTCGCACGACAACCCGTTCTTCAAGGCGGAGGCGGTCTCGGCCGCGGCCACGGCCCGCCAGCTCGGCTACGAGACCCTCAGCCACTCGCACGACGACGATGCGCACCAGCAGGACCAGTTGTTCGACATGGCCATCGCCAACCAGGCCGCGGCGATCATCCTGGACAACGCGGGCGCCGACGCCTCGATTGCCGCCGTCGCCAAAGCGAAGAAGGCCGGCACGCCCTGCTTACTGATCGACCGCGAGATCAACGCCACCGGGATCGCCGTCTCGCAGATCGTCTCCAACAACTACCAGGGCGCCTCGCTGGGCGCCCAGGAATTCGTCCGCCTGATGGGGGAAAGAGGGGACTACGTCGAGCTGGTGGGCCGGGAGTCCGACACCAACGCCGGCATCCGGACGAAGGGGTTCCACGACGTGATCGACAAGTACCCGCAGATGAGACTCGTTGCCCGACAGAGCGCCAACTGGAGCCAGACCGAGGCGTTCCAGAAGATGGAGACCATCATCCAGGGCTCGCGCGGGATCAAGGGAGTGATCATTGGCAACGATACGATGGCCCTGGGCGCGGCGGCGGCGCTGAAGGCGGCCGGACTCGGACGGGTGATCGTCGTGGGCTTCGACGGCAGCCCCGATGTGATCGCCGCGATCAAGGCGGGGGACATCCAGGCGACCGTGTTGCAGCCGGCCGCGCGCATCGCCCGGCTGGCCGTCGAGCAGGCGCACAAATATCTCACCACGGGCGCGACGGGGTTCCCCGAGAAACAGTCCATCGACTGCGAGCTGATTACTCCCGCCAACGCCGACCGGTTCGGATTGTTCGGCCCCAAGTGACGCCCGTGGGCCAGTGAGGTGAACATGTTGCGGAACCAGAGAATGACCCTGGCCGTGATCATCGGCAACCGCGACTTCTTCCCGGACCAGCTCGTGAAGGAAGCGCGCCGGGACTCCCTCGCGCTGTTCGAGGAGCTCGCGATCGAACCCGTTCTGCTGGACGAGCAGGCCAGCAAGTTTGGCGCCGTCGAAACCCGGACCGACGCCGAGCGGTGCGCGGAGGTGTTCCGCGCCAACCGCGACCGCATCGACGGCGTGCTGGTGACACTGCCCAACTTCGGCGACGAGAAGGGCGTGGCCGACGTCTTAAAGCTTTCCGAACTGAACGTTCCGGTGCTGGTGCAGGCTTACCCGGACGATCTGGATAAGCTGGGCGTCGAGCGCCGCCGCGACGCCTTCTGCGGGAAGGTCTCCGTGTGCAACAACCTGCGGCAGTACGGCATCCCGTTCAGCCTGACCCGCTCGCACACGGTCCATCCAGCTTCCGGAAGCTTCAAGGACGACCTACAGGACTTTCTCGGTGTGTGTCGCCTGGTGCGCGGCCTGCGCCGGGCGCGCATTGGCGCGGTGGGGGCACGGCCCGACGCGTTCAAGACCACCCGCTACAGCGAGAAGCTGCTGGAGGCCTCCGGCATCAGCGTCAGCACCATCGATCTGTCGGAAGTTTTCGGGCGCGCGTTCTCTCTCAAGGATTCCGACCCCCGCGTCCACGCCAAGCTGGAGGAAATTGCCGCTTACGCCGCCTCGGCCGGCGTCCCGGAAGTCGCGCTCCAGCGCATGGCCAAGTTCGCGGTGGTTCTGCTGGAGTGGATGGAGCAGAACGGCTTGCAGGCCACCGCGATCCAATGCTGGACCTCGATGCAACGGAACCTCGGCGCCAACTGCTGCACCGTCATGAGCATGATGAGCGAGGAGCTGATGCCCAGCGCCTGCGAGGTGGACGTCACCGGCGCCGTGGCAATGTACGCCCTGCAACTGGCGTCCGGAAGCCCGAGCGCCCTGGCCGACTGGAACAACAACTACGGCGCCGACCCGGACAAGTGCGTCTTCTTCCACTGCGGCAATTGGGCCAGAAGCTTTCTGCCGGACGCCGCGATCTCCACCGCCCCGATCCTCGGGACGACGCTGGGCGTCGAGAACACCTACGGCGCTCTCGCCGGACGCACCCGCTCGGGCCCGGTGACTTTCGCCCGCGTCACCACCGACGACCGCGCGGGCCGCATCCGCAGCTACTTGGGCGATGGCCGGTTCACGGATGATCCCCTGGCCACCTTCGGCGCGCGGGCGGTGGTGGAAGTTCCGGGCTTGCAGAAGCTCATGCGGTACATCTGCAAGAACGGCTTCGAGCACCACGTGGCCCTGAGCGCCTCGCGCTCGGCGGCTATCCTCGCCGAGGCGTTCGAAACTTATCTCGGCTGGGAGGTCTACCACCACCAGGGTTGAGCGCGGGCAAGGCTTTGACTATTGCTCGGCGGGAGGTTCGGGGATCTGCTCGGGCGGGACCCACACCACGGCGCCATCCCGCCAGGCGGCGATGGGATGTCCGAGGCGCTTATGCACAACCAGCGCGTGGCGAACGGCTTTCACGAGCGCGCGATCAATCGGCCGCCCCTCGCGGAACTTGTCAGCTATGCTTCGCTCAGGCCCCACGGCCATGGAGGTACCTCGCTTCCAGTGTATCCCAGACGGCCCCGTTGTGGACGGTCACCACAGGGCCTGCTCCTTCCGCCACCAACTGCGGCTCGGCTGTGTTGTCGTAGAAGCGCCAAGAGGTCGCCAGGGGGCGGTACAGCGCGAAGAAGTTCCTGAGTCCTGCCCCATAGCGTCGCCGAACGGTCGCTTCCGGCACGTACTGGCCTCCGGACCGCACCCTGTCCAAGATTCGCGCGATACACAGCTCCGGCGAGGGCAGCCACAGGAACACGATTCGAAACCCGTAGCCCGCACGGACGAGACCTCGAATCCACGGCGCGAAGCTGCGACTCGCGAGCGTGGTTTCGAAGGCGAAGTCCACACGCCGCGCCGCCAGCTCGCGCAGCCGCGCAAGCATGAGCCGGCCCGCCTCGATTGACACTATCTCGGGCGAGTACGCGCTGAGCCCTTGGGCAATCGTGTCGGCGTTGACGAACTCGGAGACGCCAAGTTCTCCTCTCAACAGGTACGGAGCTGCCGTGCTCTTCCCTGCGCCATTTGGCCCGGCCAGCAGAACCACGTTCGGCGAGGCGAGTCCCATGTCCCGACTCTATATTGGATCAAACTCGGTGGCCAAACGACGATCCGATCCGCCCTGCAACTGCCGCGGCAACCCCGAGCAGCAGCGCCGTTCGCGCGATGAGGATGGATGGGCGCTTCGAAGCCGCGCTAAGATTGAGCGGATGCTCCCTCAGACACAGGAGACGATATGCGAATCCCGTGGGCCCTGGCGGCCCTGTCCTGCATCGTCGCGCCGGCCTCGGCCGCCGCGACGGAGTTGCGGGTCACCGCGAAGCCCGGCCAGCAGCGAGTCCAGGTCCTCTCGGCCGGCGAACTGATCGCCGAGTCTCCCGCGGAAGGGCTCTGGTCGATCGCCTGTGACTGGCAAGAGCGGTGGCCCGCTGGTTGGCGCCACGCCAGCCCCGCGTCCGCGATCGCCGCCGGCGAATGGACCATCCTCAAAGGCGAGCTGAGCGCCTGCGGCGGCACGTGGCGGCTGGAGGACGCCTATCGCCAGAAGGGAAACGCCATCGAGGGCGTGCGCCGTTTCAAGTGGAATGGCGCCGCACCTGCGCCCAAGGTGACGTTGTCTGTCAGGTTCCAGGCCGGGGCGGACAGGTCGAACCTGCTGCTACCCGGCATTCTCTATTACGGCAACCCTTCGGGAGCCGGAAGCGGCAGGGTGCCGGTGTACAAAGGCGCGCCGGGAGAGGAGGCCCTCTTCGAAGAGCACCGCTATCCCCTGCCCTTCGCCTACGTGGAACTGGAGCGCCGCGCGGGGCTGCGGGGAGCGGCGTTGCACAGTCTCCCGTCGCCCGCGCCTCATGCGAACCTGCCCGACCAGTGGTGGTCGTTGGGGGTGGTCGCGCGAGCGGACGGCCCTGAGCTGCTGCTGCTGTCCGGCCCGTGCGCCTCGAACGGAAGCCGAAGCGTGGTGAAGGCGCTGCAAAAGGGTTTCGTGCCTTACGATAACGCCTATCTCAACGTGCCGCCGGGCGCCGTGATCGAGAAGACATTCTTCTTGGAGGCTTTCCCCGTGGCTCAGGCGGGCTCCGGGTTCAGCCAGGCTGTCCGGACCGCGATCCAGCTTTCGCCGCCGTTCAGCCTGGACGGACTACCCGAATTCGCCGACATCGTGCGGGCAAAGTACCGCTACGCCAAGTCGCGGTGGTATGAGTCAGGCGAGATCGCGGGGTTCAAGAAGTACGTGGACCGCAACGTCTTCGTGATGGGCTGGACCGGCCAGGCGGAGGCGATGGGTTACGCGCTTCAGGTGCTCGAAAAAGGGCTGGGCGACCCGAACGCCGCGCGGATGGCGCGCAAGTCCCTCGACTTCCTGGCGACAGCCGCGTTCTACGAAGGCGGCTTCCGCAATTGGTACGACTTTCAGAAGAATCAATGGTACGGCCAGGAGTTGCTCAACCAGGGCCAGGCGATGCTCGCCATCGCCCGCGCCATCCGGACAGGAAGGCAACGCAAGCTCGACACGGCGCGCTGGGAGGCTTTCCTCCGCCAGGCGGCGGACTTGCACTCCCGGCGCATTCTGGCCGAGGCCTGGCGTCCGCGTTCCACCGCGGAGGCGGCCTTCATCGCGCCGCTGCTGGAATGCTTCGCCCTCTTCAAAGCGCCGGCCTACAGGCAGGCGGCCGTCAAGGCGGCCGAACACTACGCCCGCCGCCATCTCAGCATGCAGGAGCCTTACTGGGGCGGCACCCTGGACGCGCGCTGCGAGGACAAGGAAGCCGCCGCCCTCGCTTTCCAGGCGTTCCTGGCGCTGTACGAGACGACGCGCAACCCCGAGCACCTGCGCTGGGCCAGGCACGCCTGCGATGTGGTCCTCACGTACGTCTTCACCTGGGACGTGGATCTGCCGCCCGGCCGTTTGCGCGACCACGCCTTTCGCACCCGCGGCTGGACGATGGTCTCGCCGCAGAACCAGCATCTGGACGTCTGGGGCGCCATCGTCGCCCCGGATGTCTATCGGCTCGGGCAAATCGACAACCGGGACGACCTGAAGCGGCTGGCGCTGGTCATGTACCGGACCTGCGGCCAGCTCATCGACCCCAGCGGCAGCCAGGGAGAGCAGATGCAGCACACCAACTACGCACAGCGGAACCAACCGGTCAACCTGGCCGAGGCTCGCGGCGGCTACAACGAGCAGTGGACGGTATTCTGGATCACTGCCCACTTCCTCACCGGCGCGGCGCGGCTGGCGGAGCTGGGGGTCCCTGTTTGGTGAGTCACGGAAGGGGAGTTGTCATGCGTCGCCGCGAGTTCATTTCTCTGTTTGCAGCACCGGCTATGGCGCAGGTTTCCACGAGCGTCGAGCAGTGGGGCGTCTTCGAGCTGGCTCTGCCGGGACCGTCGAGCGGAAACCCGTTCACCGAGGTCACGCTCAGCGCGCGTTTCCGGTACGGCAGCCGGACTGCCGAGGCGGACGGATTCTACGACGGCGATGGGAGGTACCGCATCCGCTACAGTCCCGATCAGCAGGGCGAGTGGACTTACGAAATCCGAAGCAACTCTCCCGAGTTGACTGGGAAGTCGGGAGCGTTCGTCTGTGTGTCGCCTGGGGCCGGAAACCACGGCCCGGTGGCCGTCCGCGATACGTACCATTTCGCTTACGCGGATGGCACCCGCGGTTTCCCGTTCGGAACCACCTGCTACGCGTGGGCCCATCAGGCGCAGGAACTGGAGGAACAAACCCTGGCCACGCTCGGTACGGCGCCTTTCAACAAGATCCGCATGTGCATCCTGCCGACGGAGTACGCCTACAGCGCGCAGGGGTCCCGACCCTACCCCTTCGAGCACACCGCGGAAGGCAAGCAGGATTTCACGCGTCCCCGTCCGGCCTTCTTCCGGCATCTGGAAGCGCGCGTTCTGGACTTGCAGAAGCTCGGCATCCAGGCGGACCTGATCCTCTTTCACCCCTACGGTCGCGGGGGATACGCAAACATGGGGGCCGAGGCGGACGACCGCTACCTGCGCTACGTGATCGCCCGCTTCGGCGCGTTTCGCAACGTCTGGTGGTCGATGGCGAACGAATACAACTTCGCGAAAACCAAGACGGTCGCCGATTGGGAACGGCTGGGCGCGATCCTGAAATCAAAGGACCCGTACGGACGGCTGGCCTCCATTCATAACGGCGGCGAATTGGAGAACATGTACGACCACTCGCGGCCCTGGATCACGCATGTCAGTCTCCAGAGCAGCCAAATGACCGAGGGGCGGAAAATCCGGGCGCGGTTCTTGAAGCCGGTGCTCTACGACGAATGCAAATACGAGGGCAACATATCCCGGCGCTGGGGCGACATCTCGGGGCGAGAGATGGTTCACCGCTTCTGGCTGGGCGCCATCGAAGGGTGCTACGTCGGGCACGGCGAGACCTACGAGCACCCGAGCAACGTCATCTGGGTGTCCAGGGGCGGCGTCTTGCGCGGCGAAAGCCCCAAGCGGATCGCTTTTCTGCGGGAAATCCTGGAAAACGGCCCGAAGCTGGGTCTCACACCCCTGGACTCCTACTACCCTTGCGCCGCGGTCGAGGGAGAATACTACCTCTACTACTTCGACGTTCACCAGCCGGCGCGCTACGCCTTCGGGTTGCCCGCCGGCGGCAGATTCCGTATCGACCTGATCGACCCCTGGGAGATGACCGTCACGCCGGTGGAGGGCGAGTTCCAGGGGAAGGCGCCGGTCGCCTTGCCTGGCCGGCCATACCTGGCAGCCAGGATCAGGCGGATCTCCTGAGGTCCGATTTGACAAGCGGCGGGGGAGATTGCTAGAGTCGGGCGGTGCATGGAGGGACAAACATGAATATTTATGCAGGCACCCTCAGACGGTTTGTGCTATTGTTGGCCGGGCTGCTGGCGCTCACCCCGGCCTTCGGGCAGGAGTCCCGTGGCAGCATCAGCGGCACGGTCGTCGATCCCCAGGGCGCGGTCGTGCCCGGTGCTCGCGTGGTGGTCACCAATACCCAGACCAACGTTGAGAACCATACCTCCACCAACAACACCGGGTTCTTCGAGGTGCCCTTGCTCAACCCGGGAACCTACTCGGTCAGCGTAGAGTTGGCCGGCTTCAAGAAGGCCGTGCGCAGCGGCCTGGAACTGAACGTGGGCGGCCGCCTGGCCATCGAGGTGCGGCTCGAGATGGGACAGGTGGCTGACACCGTCGAGGTCACCGGGGCGGCTCCCCTGCTGGAGACGCGATCCGCTTCCGGCGGCCGCCTGGTCAGCAACCGCGAAATCTCGCAACTGCCCGTCAACTCCATGAACCCGTTCCTGCTGGCCGGCCTCGCCGCGGGCATGCAGTGGACCGGCACCCCCAGCGGGATGCAGCGCGCCTTCGACGTCGGCGGGACGACGTCGTTCAATACCGCCGGCAGCGTCGGGCAGAATGAGTACTCCATCGACGGGGCCCCCGTCACTGGCACCGAACGCCGCGTGGGGTACGTTCCGCCCCTCGACGCAGTTGCCGAATTCAAGCTCGAGACGGCGACTTTCGACGCCTCGTTTGGTCACACGTCGGGGGCGACCGTCAATGTCAGCAGCAGGTCCGGGACCAACACATTGCATGGCTCGGTCTTCGACCAGCACTGGCAGAATCGGTGGAACGCCACGCCGCATTTCACCCGCCTGGCCTACGAGAGCCAGGTCCGGGCGGGTACCAAGAAGCCCGGCGATCCGAAGCAGACCAGCGGCCGCTCGAACAACTACGGCGGTTCCCTGGGAGGTCCGCTGCGCATCCCCAGACTGTTCGACGGCCGCGACAAGCTGTTCTTCTTTGCCAGCTACAACGGCTACGCCGTCGATTCCGCGGGGACGGGGGCCCGTTCGGTGCCGCACGACTCCTGGTACAACGGGGATTTCTCCGACATTCAGGCCGTGGACGCGGTCAAGTATACGATCTACGATCCGCGTTCGGCCCGGCTGGAAGGCAGCCGCGTGGTCCGCACGCCCTTTCCGGGCAACAAGGGCGTTCCCGTGCTCAACTCGGTCTACAGCTACTACGCCAAGCTCTATCCCAAAGCCACCAACACGCCCGGCTTCGTGACTGCCGAAGGGATGAACAACCATTTCGACCCGGCGGTCGGTCAAAAGGACCGCTACCAGTCCATCATGAACCGCTATGACTACAATGTTTCCGACTCGCAGAGGGCCTATATGAAGTGGTATTGGACCCTGAGACACGACTATACCGGGGACTGGGCCAAGGACACCCTGCCCGGTCTGGCTGACGGCGGCGGATACCGCATCGCCGTGGGCGGCTCGGTGAATTACCTGTGGACCATCAGCAATGCGGATCTTCTGGACCTCGGCGTCAGCGCGACACGCTTCATGGAGGGTTTGGTCATTCCCGTGCAAACGTCCTTGAAGCCCACCGACGCCGGTTTCTCCAAGTACCTCGATGAGAAGGCGGGAGCCTTCACCCAGTTGCCCCGGGTCGCCTTTTCCACGCTTCAGACCATCAGCAGAGAGTATGCTTACAAGGCCTATAGGGGCAAGAGTCTGACGCTGGAGCTCAAACCCAGCATGAACTCCGTGCGCGGCTCGCATACGCTCAAATACGGCTGGAGTGAGCGGCGCTATCGGCAGCCGATTAGGAACCCCGCCTACTCCTCGGGCTCCTTCACCTTTTCCAACACTTACATGCGCGCGACGGACGCCACCACCACGGCCTCGACCTACGGCTTGGAGTTTGCCGCATTCATGATGGGCGTGCCCACTTCGAGCACCATCGACACGAACGATTCGGCGTTCTGGTCTACCCGCTATCGCGCGCTGTACTTGCAGGATGAGTGGCGGGCCACCCGGCGCCTGACTTTCAGCCTCGGCCTGCGCTACGAACGGGAGGGCGGCATTAGGGAACGATTCAACCGCGGCATCGGCCCCCAGTTTTATTTCGACACCAAGCTGCCCATCACCGACCTGGTGCAGGCCGCGTATGCGAAGAGCCCGCTTACCGAATTGTCCGCCTCGGCCTTCCAGGTCCTGGGAGGAACGGAATACCTGGGCGTGCGCCACGATCAATTCAGCGCTGGAACGCAGCACTTGCTGCCGCGTGCCGGCGTTGCGCTCATGCTCGATGACAAGACCGTCGTTCGTGGCGGCTACGGATGGTTTTACGACACCCTCAATGCGCTGAACACCGTGCGCCCCAGCCAGTTCGGTTACAGTCAGCCCACCGCCACCACCACCAGCACCGACCTTGGACTCAGTTTCTGCTGCGGCGTGGCTTCGGCCGCCAATCTCAGCGCGGGCCGTACCCCAATGAACGATCCCTTCCCGGTGCGCGCGGATGGCACCCGGTTTGACTCTCCGTATGGCAACTCCCTCGGCTCGCTGGCGAACGTCGGCCAGAGCTTGACCGCCTACCCGTGGGATTTTCGCCCGGATTCGCAACAGCGCTGGAGAATCGGAGTGCAGCGGCAACTTCCAGGGGATTTCGTGGTGGAGGTGGCTTACTCCGGAGCCAGATCGAGATTCTGGAATCCGCCGCGCATCAACTACCTGCCCCAGCAGTATTGGGCCACTGGCAACGTCCGAAATCAGGCCGTGGACGATGACATGAACAGGAATGTCACCAATCCTTTCTACATCGGCAACCTCGCCGCCCTGGCGACGTCTTCGCCGGTACTGTACAACTACCTGAGCACCCAAAGCCTGTTCACGTCCACGACGATTCGCAAGAACACGCTGCTGCGGAGCTTCCCCCAGATGGGGACGCTCACCGGGATTCGGCCGGGTGGCGATTTTGACTCCGCCCGAAGCCCGAACGCGTACAAGGACCTCCAAGTGCAATTGGAGAAGCGGTTTTCCCGAGGTTTCCAGACCGCGGTCCTGTACACCAGGGCTTGGGACGATGTGCAAAGCACCTACCTGAACGAGTTCGACGTGAAACCGACTGGTATGCCCGTCACAGACGTCCGGCCCCACCGTTTCGTGTGGAGCGGCATTTTTGAAGTGCCGTTCGGCCAAGGCCGAAAGTGGCTGGCTAAAAACCCGCTGCGATTCGTGGCGGGAGACTGGCAGTTGAGCTGGATTTATCAGTTTCAGGTCGGCCCCCCGATGTCATGGTCGAACCGGTTCTTCTACGGGGACCTGAGTCAGCTTCCCCAGATCGCCAATCACGATGCGGCGCACGCGGCCAATATCCACGTGTGGTTCGATCCGAACATCGCCTACAAAGGCACCGGGGCGGTTCCGGCGGGGTTCGTTGGCTTCGATGGACGCAGCGCCTCCCAGCCTGGGACGTTCCACGTGCGCGTGTTCCCGGTGCGCATCGACTCGATGCGCGCGGATGGCATCCGCAACTGGGACTTGAAGCTCCTGCGCAGCTTCCGCTTTACCGAACGGGTGAGGTTGGTCCTGGCGATGGACGCGCTGAACGCCACGAATCACACGAACTTCAGCGCGCCCAGCACTGACCCGACCAGCACCACCTTCGGCACCGTGACCAGCGCGCTGGGTTCGCCGCGGGTGCTTCAGTTGAACATGCGTGTCGAGTTCTAATCATCAAGTGCGGGCCGCCTGGCCGGCGGCCTGCCCCGAAAGGTGCAAGGACCGGAATGCCACGGCGGCGCTGACCAAGCTGCTGGCGGGAACCTGCCTGGGTGGCAGCGAGAACGACGACGCCTGGGACGTGGCCGTGGATCTCCGGGGAGACGTCTACGTCGCTGGCCTGACCGGATCGGCCGATTTCCCCGTCTCCGCCCGCGCCTACGGCAGGGCTTTCGACCAGCTCGTCGCCCTCATGGAAAAACGGTAGGCGACTACTGGCCGAGCCCGCCTGGGCTCAGTCGGCCTGGCGCAGAGGAGAGCGTCCGGTGAGCCGACCGGTCAGTTCCACCAGCATGGAGGCCGCCAGGTGCTCCGGATCCAGCAGCACCAGCGGCAGCCCCCGCCTGTCCGCCATGATGCAGGCATCGGCGGCCGGAGGAATCACAGCCAGCACCGGGCAGCTCAGTTGCGCGCCAATTTCGGCCAGCGTCATAGGGGCCGACAGCGCCGTGCGATTGACCACCACGGCGCTCAGCCGCGTGGGGTTCACACCCCAGGACAGCACTTGCTCGACCATCACCCGGGCGCACCGCACCGCGAGGGGCTCGCGGTCCAGAACCACGCTGAGCTGCTCGCAGCGGCGCGCCGCGGCTTGCGCCGCGCAGCAGGGCCGCGCCGTCAAGTCCAGCACGGTGTAGTCCGAC
>CAYGVJ010000003.1:79900-92197 GCA_964353255.1 uncultured Solibacteraceae bacterium
CTTGCGCCGCGCAGCAGGGCCGCGCCGTCAAGTCCAGCACGGTGTAGTCCGACAGGCGGGCCGCCGCGCTCAGGATGGCCTCCCCCTGCTGCGAGGTGATCTCCTCGGCGCCCAGCCCCGGCCGCCCGGGCAGATAGCGGATGCCGCAGGAGGTCCTCGACAGCCGCGCCGCCACTTCCTCTGCACTGATTTGGTCCGGCGCCAGCCTCAGCAGGTCGCTTAACCCGGCGCTCGTCTGCTGGCCGAAGTGCAGGGCCAGCGTGCCGCCGGCGTCCGCCAGTTCCACCACCGTGACGTCGGGGACTTGGCCGGCCAGGACCGCGGCCACGTTCAGCGCCACGGTAGTGGTTCCCACCCCGCCCTTGGCTCCGGCAAAGCCCAGGATCCGCCCTAGCGGTCTGCGGCCGTTGCCCTGGGATCGGCTCTCCGCCGCCAGCTTGGTGCGCACGGCGTGCCGCTCCACAGCGTAGTACAGCGAGCGGCCCAGCCTCGGCCCGGCTACTTCGCCTTTGACCAGGTAGTCCTGGGCGCCTTCCTGTACCAGCCGCAGCGCCAGGAATTCGCTGTCCAGGCAGGTGAGCACCACGATGGGAACCTCCCCGCAGGCCGCCTGCAACCGGCGAAACGATTCCAGGCCCGTGCTGTCGGGCAGCGTCAGGTCCAGCAGGATCACGTCGATCCCGGGCGTCTCCAGCCGGTGTAGCGCGGCCGCCAGGCGCTCCGCGGTCTCGATCCGGAACCGGCCCCCTTGCGAGCTGAGCCCGGCGGATACCACCAGCACATCGTCGGGGTCGTCCTCCACCAGCAGGACGCTGATCTTTTTGGCGGTGGTCTCGGTCATCAACGGCATAGTAGTATCCCCTTCTGACTGTCGGCTGCCGTCTCGGGGGGGAGTAGGACGGTCTCCAGCCAGTATCTGCGGAGGAGCCTCATCAACTCCACCAAGCCCGCGAAGGACGGCGGTTTGGTAAAGAACGAATTCCCACCCGCCTGGTAGACGTGGTGGATGTCCTCGGCGGCGTTGGAGGTGGTCAGCACCACCACCGGAATCGAGCGCAACGCCACGTCGGCCTTGACCATGCGGAGCGCGTCACGCCCGTCCAGCTTCGGCAGGTTCAGGTCCAGCAGGATCAAGCCGGGCCGCGGCGCCTCCGCCGCGCCAGCATACTTCCCGCCCCGGCGCAGGTAGTCGAGCAGCTCCTCGCCGTCCCGAACCCACCGGAAGTCCGCCACCAGTGGCGCCACGCCACAGGCCAGTTCGGTCAGGATGCGGTCCTCCGGGTCGTCTTCGACCACCAGGACGGTAACGGGCCGGGCCGGCCGCGTCATGTTGCACTCCCGGGCGGCGACGGAGACACGGCCGCGCCGGGCGCGGCCGGAAGCGCGACCACGAAGGTCGAGCCGTGGCCCGGCCGGCTGCGCGCGGAGATGGCCCCGCCATGGCGCTCCACAATCCGCCGGCAGACCGACAGACCCAGGCCGGTACCGTCGTATTCGCCTCTACCGTGTAGCCGGCGGAAGGGCGCAAAGACCGCCTCCGCATACTGCTCCTCGAAGCCGATCCCGTTGTCGCGCACTTCCACCTGGCAGCGTCCACCCGCCCGCCGGGCGCCACTGACGGTGACTTCCGGAGGCACGTCCTTGCGGCGGAATTTCAGGGCGTTGCCGATCAGGTTCTGGAGCAACTGCCGCATCTGCGTGGGATCGGCCAGCACGGCCGGCAGCTCGCCGATCTCGACCCGGCCCCCCACCGCCTGGATCTGCAACTCCAGATCGCAGACCACCTCCCGTGCCACCCGCCCCAGGTCCACGATCTCGGGCTCGGGCGGCGTCTGGGCCACCCGGGACAGTGTGAGCAGATCCCGCACCAGCGTCCGCATGCGTTCGGCGGCGCTGTACACCCGGTCCAGGTACTGGCGGCCCTGCTCGTCGAGAGCCGTGGCACAGGACAGCTTCAGCAAATCACTGAACGCCTGGATCTTGCGCAACGGCTCCTGCATGTCGTGCGAGGCGGCGGCGGCAAAGTCCGCCAGTTCCTGGTTGCTGGCCTCCAGCCGGGAGTTGGATTCGCGCAAGGCCTCCTCGGCGCGCTTGCGCGCGGTGATATCGCGCATGAAGCAGTAGTGGCCGGCGGGCTGGCCATCCACGCCGCCGCGCGCCACCATCACGACCTGCATGGCGAATACGGAGCCGTCCCGGCGCAGTCCCCGGGCTTCGCACTCCGCCTTACTCGCCTCCCGCACTTGCCGGAAGGTCTCCCACAGCCTCTGCCGGTCTTCCGGATGCACCGTTTCCAGCCAGGGCATGGCCAGCATCTCCGCGGGCGTCCAGCCCAGCACGCCGGCATACGCCTGGTTAACGGCCGTGAAACTGCCGTCAAGGTCCAGCCAGGCGATCCCCCCTACGGCGTTCTCCAGCGCCGCCGCCAGTTCGCGCAGTTCGCCCTGGGCGGATGCCGCGATCAGTCCCCGGGCCGCCTCTCGCGCCTCCCGCTCCTTGCGGACGACTTGGCTGCGCCAGTGGATCAGCAGCGTGAGCAGCCCGCTCAGCAGCAGGCCCCCTACCAGGTAGATCCGCGGCGCCGGAAACTGCTTCTCGGCCAACAACTCCTCCGTCGGCCGGCCCTGCAAGCTCCACGTGGTTCCAGGCAGCCGGACGTGCCGGGCGAAGTCCCAGGAGATCAACAGGGCCAGCGAGGACAGCGCCACTGCCACCACGACCGCCCACCGGCTGACCGACCGATGGCCTCGCCGAGGGTTCCCGCTGGCTCGGTCAAACACCATGGCGACTCCTGGTATCCGCGCGCTGCTACCGCCGCGGCTCACTTCATCCCTACTCATCGGCAAGTGGAGGTGCCACTATGAGCACGGACGCCCGGGCGTTCCGGTCTGCTCCGGGTCGTCGGGCTCGCCTGGCTCGCTCCCAAGCGGGCCTCGTGGTGGGGGCCAGCACGCTTGGTCCGCAGGCTCCGTACACCCGGCCCCCACTGTTCAGGGACGCGGTTTCAAGGCCCGGACATCAAACGTCTCGGCGGGGATGCTCTCCAGCAGTCCATAGGTCAGGTACTCCTCGGTGGTGGCAACTTCCCCGTTGCGCTTGAAGACCAGCGACCGCAAAGTCGGGGTAACAGACGCTGGCGTGACCGATGTCGGCAGCGTCCTCTTCGCGGAACGCCTTGGCCCAAAGGCACTGGGTGATACGGAATTCGAAGGCTTGGGCGCTGTCCTCCACAATCTCGTAAACGAGAGCATGTTGATAGAGGGGCGGCGGCGATTTCAGGCCGGCGACCCAGGTGGCGAAGTCGCGCTTGGGTAGCGGCTTTCCCGCCATTCCTTTTCTCGCCATCTCACCCGTGATCTCATGGAGCAGGCCAATGAACTTCTCGTTTCCGATGCGCGCCGCCGTGGGTGCAGGAACGGTCGAGCGCGACGAAGTCGTCCTTGCCGTTATGGGCCACGATGAGGTTGAGTTTGCGGCTGGCCTCGACGACCGCGGCGGCGGAGCCTCCCGGGCGGAGCAGGGGGGCCTTGTCCAGGTCGAGCATGGGCGTGTCGCCGTCGTAGCTGACGCTCGCGTGCGGGACTTCGGGAGTAGAGCAACAGAGAGGGAGCACGCCGACAAGCCCCAGGGATCCCCGGATGAGCTGGCGGCGATCCACGCCGTCGCCGCAGGAACATGCGCACTTGGCGGCTTCTGGTGGCACCGAGAAACCAGCTTACGGCCGGCGCGGCGACGCCACAACCGGCTCTCCAGCCCGCCCGCCCTAGAATACCGGGGCAGCTCTGGGCTAGGAACCTGGGGGTTCATAAGACGGGATGAAAACGGTGCTGACCGTGGCGCGGGCTTCAGCCTGCCGCTGCGGGCTTTCCGCTTGCGGACCCGTTCCGGGCAGCCTACAGGAATGCTCGCGGCTTGCGAAGAATCTGGAGATTCGTAGTACAGGGCGCGGGGCCGCTCGCCCCGGCCCGCCAATCGTCGCCAATCTTCGCCACGCCCCGGACGGCGCACTGTTGCGCGATCACAAACGAGCCCTCCTTCGTCTGAATGGGCGTGGAGGAAACACCATGACGAAGAAACTCTTGTTTGCATTTCTGGTGCTGGCCCTGACCGTGGCCTGCGCCAAGACGTATTGGGTGACGTTCTACATCCCGTCGGCCGTGGCGGGCGCCGAGCTGAAGCCAGGCGAGTATCGGCTGGATCTCAACGGCGACAGGGTCACCCTGAAGAACGGGAAGCTCGTGGCGGAGAGCGCGGTCAAGGTCGAGCAGAACGGCGAGAAGTACAAGCGCACCACCGTCCGCTGCCTCAACGGCGACGGCGGATGCCAGGTCCAGGAGATCCGCCTGGGCGGCACGAACCTCAAGCTTGTGTTCAACTAATCGGATGTGGGGCGCCGCGGCTGCGGACCCGGGTTCGTGCGGCGCCCCCCCAACTTCGTGAGGTCCCGGGAGTGTGACCATGCACCACGCGTGGTGGTTGGGGGTGTGGCTTACCGTTTCGGCGCCGGGCGCCGCGCTGGCCGGCTCCGGCGCACTTCCGTTGTTCGACTCGACCCTCTTGTGGCCCGGCCCGGAGTCCCCGGCTGAGAGCCGCGAAGTCAGGTCCAAGTGGCTGGCCCTGGCCCTGGACCTCCAGGGGAACCTGTTCGTGGTTGGAACCGCGGAACGGGACACCTTCGCTGTGCCGCCGCGCGCGTTCCAGCGGACGCGCAAGGGCAAGCGCGACGTGGTGGTGGCGAAGTTCGACCGCGGGCTGACCAAGCTGCTGGCGGCCACCTACCTGGGCGGCGGCGAGAACGACACCGGCCTGACCGTGGCCGTGGACCGCCGGGGAGACGTCTATGTCGCCGGCGTGACCGAGTCGGGCGACTTCCCCGTCACTCCGGGAGTGCTTGGGCCCTCATATCGCGGCGCCGGCGACGTCTTTGTCGCCGTGCTCGACAACGGTTTGCGCACGCTGCGCCGCGCGACCTTCCTGGGCGGCACGCGCGAAGAAGGCGCCCGCAGCCGTGTGCGGCTCCTGGTCGAGGGGGACGACATCTTGGTGGCCGGGGCGACCGCCTCGCCTGACTTTCCGGTGACTGCCGGGACGTTTTCGACCACCCATAAGGGCGACAGCGACGTGTTCGTGGCCCGCCTGGATCGGGCCCTGACCCGCGTGAAGACGGCCACCCTGGTGGGCGGAACCAGCTCTGAGAACGTGATGGACGTGGCGAGATCGGCCAAAGGAAGCCTGTATGTGGCCGGCTACACGTCGTCGCGGGATTTTCCGTTCACCGCCCGGGGCTTCCTGTCCAAGAGCGGAGGAATGCCGCGCGCCTACGTAGCCAGGCTCGACCCTGAACTACGCACGCTGGAGGCAAGCGCCGGCATCGACACCCCGCGGCACACGTTCCCGTATGGCGTCGCGCTGGACCCGGAGGACAACGTCTACATCACCGGCCACGCCCATGCGGGCTTCCCGACGACGCCCGGCGCTTTTCGGGAGCGCCTCGAAGGCTGGCCCGACGGCGCCTATGTGGCCCGGCTCACGCCGGACCTGACCCGCATCGCCGCAGCGACCTTCATCCACGGCGGCGGCGAGGGCGCCGACGCGGGCGACTCCGCTGGTTGGGCCATAGCTGTTGATCGCCGGGGCCGGGTCGTCGTCACGGGCGGGGTGAAGAGGTACGATTTCCCAGTCACCCGCGGCGCCTACGACGAGTTCAACGCCGGCGGCGCGGATGGTTTTGTCGCCATCTTCGATCGGGAGCTACGCCGGATCGAGACCGCGACCCTGCTGGGCGGCGGCGACTTCGAGAAAGCGGTGGCCCTGCTAGGCGCTACCGACGGCAGCTTGTACTGCGCCGGCGTGACCGGCTCGGCGGATTTTCCCGTTTCCGCCCGCGCCTACGGCCGGACGTTCGGCCAGCGGCACAGTTGCTTCATAACCCGGTTTGGCCCCGACCTGACGGCTCCGGCGCGGTCGCCGCTGGCGGTGGCGCTGGCCCAGGACGACCTGCCGGCCGTTAAGCAGCTCGCAGCGCGCCAGCCCCACCTGGTGACCCGCAGCGACGCCTCCGGCATTACCCCACTGCACCTGGCGGCGCGGGGCGGGCAGCGAGAAGCTGCGCAGCTCCTAGTCGAGCATGGCGCTGCCGTCGATGTGGCGGACAAGGCCGGCAACACGCCTCTCCACTGGGCCGCGGTCTACAATCACGCGGAGTTGGCGGAGTGGCTGATCGGTCGAGGCGCCCAGCCAAGCCGTGCCAACCAAACCGGCCAGACGCCGCTGCACTGGGCCGCGCGCTACGGCGCCGCCGCCACGGTAACCGCGCTGCTACGGCGCGGGGCTGCTCTGGAAGCGCGCACCCAGGACGGCGAGACGCCTCTGCACCTGGCCGTCAGCCATCACGACGCCGGCATGGTCAAGCAACTGCTCCAGGCGGGCGCGGCGCTGAATGCGCGCAACGCCCGGCAACAAACCCCGCTCCACCTGGCGGTCTTTCCTATGGACAACCAGGAAATCTGCGGGCTGCTGATCGATGCCGGAGCGGACAAGAATGCGCTGGATGGAAATCACCGGATCGCGTTGCAGGATGCCGTCCGGGGGTGGGGAAACTGCGCTCCGGTGCTGCTCGAAAAGGGGGCCGATCCGAACATCGGCGACAAAGAAGGCAAAACCGTCTTGCACCATGCCGTGGCGTACGGCAACGTCGCCAAGGGCTTAGTGGGCTGGTTGTTGTCCCGCGGCGCCGACCCGAACCGGCCCGACCGCGCCGGCCAGTCCCCTCTGGCGCTGGCCAAAGAGAAGAGCTTCGACCAACTCGTCGCCCTCATGGAGAAACGATAGGCGACCGCTGGCTCAAGCCGCCGCCGGCCTCCGTGTGGCAGGCACTCCTGCCCGCGGGGCATCTTCAGGCTGCTTCATCCTGCGAGAGAATGACAAGGATCAGGAGGAGCAACGGTGAAACAGGTTTTCGAGATGATCCCGCCCGCCGGCCCGGCATACGCCATCACGGCGGCGGCCACCGTCGTGTTGCTGGTGGGCTTGGCCGGATTCCTGGCATACGTCTTCCATTCGTCGTCGCAGGTCCGCTTTGAGGTGTCCTCTGAGGAGCTGCGGATCCGCGGCGGGCTGTATGGACGCTCGATCCCCCTCGAGGATCTGGTGCTGGACGAGGCCAAGGTGGTAGACCTCCGAACCGAGACCCGCTACGCCCTGTCATGGCGAACCAACGGGATCCGGGTGCCAGGCTACCAGGCCGGTTGGCACCGCATGAGTAAAGGGGGCAAAGCCCTGGTCTTCGTGACCGACCGCCAGCAGGTCGTGTTCCTGCCCACGCGCCGGAACTACTCGCTGCTCCTCAGCGCGGCGTCCCCGCATGAGTTTCTAGGCGCGCTCCATGCCGCAGCGCGATAAGGCCCGCCTCGCCCGCGGGCGCGCTCACCGGCTCTTGACGGCCTTGACGTCAAAGGTCTCGGGCGGGATCTCGTCCAGCAGTCCATAGGTCAGGTACTCCTCGGTGGTAGCAACTTCTCCGTTGCGCTTGAAAACCAGCTCGGTGGCGATCCAGCCTCCCCCCAGCCGCTCGTACTTATTGAGCTCGACCTCCCGGAGATTCTGGCCCACGCGCCGGATCTCGCGCACGTGGTAAAGGTGCTCCTTATCGACCCAGAACTGGTTGCTGGTCTCGTCTCCCTTGGCCGCCCCGACCACGTACACGGGGCGCCCTTTCCAGGTCGTCTCGTGAATCCGGTCCAGGTCGAACTGCGCCTCCTGCGCGCGGGCGATGGTTCTCTCCGGAGGCTGGCAGTAGACGTCGAACCCGAGCAGCAGGATCGTGTGAACGTAGTCGGCCTTCCGCACCAGCTCGCCCTTGCGGAACCAGTGGTAGACGCCGTTGAGATAGATCTCAGCGTTGCCGTCCGCGGCGTCCCCGATCTGGCTGCGCACCTTTCCGGGCAACTGGATGGTTTCCGTCCAGATCTCCTCGCGGGCCGGTTTGCCGCCTTGGAAGACCTTCACCTTTTGCACCAGGCGGAAGTTCGTGTACCACTTGCCCGCGTACCGCTGGTACACGGCGCGAATCAGGTCCCGTCCGCTGGCCGGCTCCGCGGAACCCCCGCCCTGAGCACCGCCACAAAGAACCGCCGCTGCCAACCCGAGCGCCCATGCACCGATGTTCATGCTCTTCCTCGCCTGCCTCACCATTGTCGGACACCGCACCGCCCTCCGCGCATCTGGCCGTCAGCTATCACTACGCCGGCATGGTCAAACAACTGCTCCGGGCGGGGTAGGCCGTGAACGCGCGCAACGCGCGACCACAGACGGCGGCCGACCCGACGATAGGCGGCTTCCGGTCCAGGTGGTTCGGCCCGAAGTCCGCCCTCGCGCGGCGTCAAGTCGAGTGAGAGCTGCGCGACAAGCCCGCGGCTCAACTCTCCATCACGTAACGGTGGTTGCAGCAGTCGTGGCCCTGCATGAGGGTCTTTGTGCGGACCAGTTTGAGCTTCGGGTTAAGAGCGCTCGCGACCGCAAAGTCGGGGTAGCAGACGCTGGCGTGACCGATGTCGGCAGCGTCCTCTTCGCGGAACGCCTTGGCCCAAAGGCACTGGGTGATACGGAATTCGAAGGCTTGGGCGCTGTCCTCCACAATCTCGTAAACGAGAGCATGTTGATAGAGGGGCGGCGGCGATTTCAGGCCGGCGACCCAGGTGGCGAAGTCGCGCTTGGGTAGCGGCTTTCCCGCCATTCCTTTTCTCGCCATCTCACCCGTGATCTCGTGGAGCAGGCCAATGAACTTCTCGTTTCCGATGCGCGCCGCCAGGGCCTTCATATACGGCATGAACAGTTATTGCGCATTTTCTTCAGGCCGAGTTCACTACCTCGTACTACACGCGACTGACGGCATGGCTGCACAGGCCAGCAAAATGTCTGGGGGGCGGCGACGGAGAGCACATAGGCGCGCCGCCCGGCAGGCGCCCTGCCCCGCTGTTTTGGCCTCGGAACCGGTGTCCACTGACCTGCCGTCTTCACTTGACTGGGAGGCGGCCGCAGTGCCGGTGTCGGGCGCGCCCCAACACTCGATTGAACCAACCCAGCGGACGGCCACAAGCCGGGCATTCCGCGCGATGCCTCGGTTGATCCTGGATCGGCGCCTGCCGTTCTCCGTCGTGCAAACGGCGGTCCGCCGCTGTGCTTCTATCCGCTTGAGTGGAAGCGCCCGGCGATAGGGGCAAGGACCGTATTTTGGCCATCCGAAACGCGCGCGTGAACCGCCCCGAGCCACCCGCGCCACGACGTTCGATCGTCACCTCGCCGTGAACTGCGCCATCTGCGTCCATCCGTCCGCGAAAGTCATGCGAATGTCCGGTCCCCTCCAGATCCGAAAGGAAGAGCCGCAGGCCGTCTGCCGTGTACGCGGCGTGAGCCGGCGCGCCGAACTCCCCCGGTTCGAAGAGGCTTCCCCAGAATCCCCGAATCTTACCGTCTTTGAGTTGTACGGTGTAGGTGTTATCTCCCATCCCCGCTCCATCGAACGACAGGTTCCAAGCGCCATCCAACGTAGAGGGGCTGGAGGGGTCGGGCTTGGTTCCCTCTGACGCTGCGAGGCGAGACTCATCGGCAACTTCGCGTTTGCCGATAGTCCATCCAGGGATCCCCGGCGGCAGCCATGCGCCACGGTGATACCCGTCAAGGAATACTTCCTTGATTTCGTGAACGCCGCAACTTGCACGCACCGCGTAGCGATCGAGCATTACTCGTTGCGCGTAAGTTTCTTCCGCGTCGGGGCCCAACGGTCCGGTCGGCGCGACGTAAACGGCGCCGTGGCGCCGAAGATAGCCGGCCATTTCAGTACCACTCGCTCAGCGGCGTTCAAAATCCACTTCCTTGCCACACGGACATCTAAGTTCCCGGAAATAGGCGCGGGCATTCATGGGCAGTGTTAACCCAAAACCGCACAGGACCGGATTCGCGATGGTCAACCCGTAACCTTGGGTCGAGTTCGCCCCGGCTGCGTCGGCGGCGGGCCCGGGAGCATCCTTCCGAGGGCTGGGCGCTCGCGTGTTTGCCGCTTTGACCAGCGCGGCCTTTACCGCGGGATTGGGGTTTTCGCGTTCCGCGTACAAGATGGGCGTAACGCCGTCGTCGTCTTTGGCGCCCGGGTCGGCGCCCGCTTTTAGCAGCGTCAGAATCACTTCGAGATTTGGGTTATGCCAGGCGGCGCTCATGAGCGGTGTCACGCCTTCCCCGCCCTTTGCGTTCACGTCGGCTCCGGCTTCGATCAACGCTTCGATCACTGCAGGGTTCTGGTTCTTGCCGGCCGCGAAACCCAGCGGCATCCAGCCTTTGCTGTTCTTCGCGTTGACGTCCGCTCCGGCCTCGATCAGGGCGAGGGTTACGCCGAGGCTCGGGTTGTCCTGGGCTGCCGCCATCAGGGGCGTCCACCCGCTTGCGAGCCTCGCGTTGACGTCGGCTCCGGCCTTGACCAGAACCTTAATGACGTCAGCATTCGGATTCATCGCGGCTGCAATCATAATGGGCGTCCAGCCGCGGTCCAGTTTCGCGTTGACGTCCCCGCCCGCCTCGATTGCGGCCTGAATCTCTCGGGGACTTCCTTTCATGCACAGTGCAGCTTGGATCGATGGCATCTTGTCCTTTCCAGTCCTTCGAGCATTCCACGGCAGGGGACGGCGGCCAGCCGGGGGGACGCTCAGCACGAGCCCTCCTTGCTCCTGTGCCGTCTGGCCCACGAAAAGATATCCCAGGCTCCCGACAGAAACAGTACTCCGGCGAGGATGCGGATCCACAGGACCAAGCCTCGTTGGGCTGCCGCTTGGGACGTCGAGAGCACAAAGAGAATCCCGGGACCCAAGACCGCGGCCAGCGCGGCATCGAGCGGCTCGCGCACCTTCGCCCAGAGGGCCATCAACCACGCCCGTCTGGCCGTCTTCTTCGCCTCCCTCGCATAGGCGGCTTCCTCTTCTGGCGTGATCCGGCCTATTCCCCGGCACACTGGACATTTCGTGTCTTCCGTATGCACGTAGCTGTAATGCCTGCCGTCGGCGCCCGTGCCCCCGCGGACTCGGCTGATCTGGACCAGCCCGAATCCTGCGCATCTCGGGCAATTGCCCCGGTTTGTGAGTCGGTTAATCGAATCCATGCCCTCTAAAAGAACCGGCAGCCGCGAGAGCTTAGTCGTTCAACTTCGCGTTCGTTCACGATTTCCAGAACTGCCACCATTTCCGTGATGGTGGACTTGTCGCAATGCGCCGGCCGGCCGCAGCAATTTCCTCGATCATTTCGTGACTGTCAAGATACTCCTTAGACCCGCAGGCGCGACATATGAGGGCCCCGCCGTTCGAATAGATCTCCATCTTCCTGGCCCCGCCGCACCGCGGGCACTGACTTAGTGTAGGTTTGCCCATGCCTTTCCACCCTTTCAGCGCTTTGAGCCACAATTTCCTTTTTGGCCTCGCGGCCAACGTCAGCATACCACAATGGGTCCAGGATTGCCGTTTTCGCCTCCTGGCCGCCATCGACTATACATCCAACCGCCTCCGTTGGAGCCGTCTCTTTCATTTTCTTCCATCCCGAGCGACCTCGGCGGCCCAGGAAGGGCTCCTTTGGGTAAGTGGAAACCCGGAAGTGCCTCATGTCAAACGATTTCTCGCGCACCTCTCCGTCCCCCCTCCTTGCTTCGCCCGGTGTGCTTCCTTGCCGCCGCCCCCTATCCGGTCGGCAATGGCAGCGCCGCGATCCGCCGTACCATCGCCCCAAAAAGCCGCCGCGTCAGGTGGCTCTCGGCCAGGAGCAGCCAGAAGCACCGGGCGTGCTTGACCAGCCTGCCGCCGGTCTTCACCAGCCGTTGTTGCAGGCTGGTCAGCGACCAGTTCTCGATCTTCTTCGGCAGCGCCAGCCGCCGCCAGAGATTCCCCAGGTTGTAGGCGGTCATGCTCAGCCATAGCCGTACTTCATTGCAGCGGAACCGATGGCAACTCAGCCGCGTCATCTTGACCGCCTGCTTGCCTTCCTTGATCCACTGTTCCGCTGTTCCCCGCTGGTTGTAGAAGCGCACGACTGCCCGGCTGCCGGTCTCCAGGTTGGTCACGATGAATCCCACGCGAGGAAACAACTCCCCAAGATGAAACTCCACCTTGGCCACCACGCGCCGCGCCGTCTTCCAACTCGCCGCCCGATACAGGAAGCTCTTGTACCAGACCACGGGCTTATGGCTGGGGCGTCCCACCGGCCGGGTGAGCAACTCGGCGATGTCCCGCTCCAGGCTGTCGTTGGCCGGGATGCGGATGGCGT